>JBDNIG010000377.1:0-22743 GCA_041688415.1 Rhodopirellula sp.
CGGTTTCTCACGACGGGCGGAGCCGTCGGTCGACTATGGAATCGACGATCCAAACGAAACTTCGGTACCCTATGCGGTGTTACAAAGCGAGCATCCCTTTCGCACCGCCCAGGATTGAAATCGTTAAAATGTCGAATAGGAAACGCGAACTGCACTCGATTTATTTGTCAACTCTCATCAAACCCGCGTTCCTCTTCACTTCTCCGCGAATTCGATTCATGCCCAAGATTTCTCTCATCTGCGTACTGCGTATCACCCTATTCGCCGGTATCCTCAGCCTGCCCGCACTTTCGGCCCAGGCCCAGCGTGGTGGTGGCGGCTTTGACCCGAGCGGATTCCTGTCGCGCCTCGACCGCAATGGTAACGGGATGCTCGATCCTGACGAACAGGAAGGCCGAATGGGTGAGATGGTGAAGCGGATGCAGTCGGTCGACCCGAGCATCAAGCCGGGACAGCCGATTCCACTGAGCAAAGTTACCGAAGCGTTTGGCAAAATGCGGAGTCAAGGTAGCGGAGGCAACCGTGGTGGCAGCCGGGGGGGGCGTGGAAGCCGGGGAGGCGACGACCGAGGCCGTGGCGGTGATCGTGGTCGCGGAGACGATCAAGGCGACGAAAACGTTGATCCCACCGCCGTCGAACCCCTGGTGCCGGGGTTCGGTGTCGAAGTGCCCACGCTACCGATGCTCGGATTCGGTCCCACGGCTGAAATCATGGCGGTGGTCCCGAGCGAAGTGGACTTGGAAGAAGCACGCAAAAACCTCAGGCGATATGACCGTAACCGAGATGGACAGCTCGATGCCGCCGAAGTCCGACGCGGTGGGTTCTGGGGAAATCCGATGGACTTTGATCGCAACGGCGATGGGAAATTGTCCGAACGCGAGCTCGCGACCCGTGAAGCCGTCGAACGCACCGCAAAAGAATCTCAGCGCACTGACCGCCGCGACGATTCCAAGCAGGAAGAAACCAAGAGCGGTGACGCGGAAGTCGTCGATTTCCATGACCGCCGCTCGTACCGGGTTTACGCAGCGGCGGCGCCCGAAGGACTGCCGCGATTTTTCACCGATCGAGATATCAACGGCGACGGCCAGGTTTCCATGAGCGAATACACCTCCGCGTGGACCGAATCACTCGTCGCAGAATTCTACGGCTGGGATGCCAACCACGACGGCGTCATCACCGCCGCGGAGGTTTTGAAAGGCGTCAACAGCGGACTCACCGCGAGCGATACCCACTCCGGCATTGCCCCTCAACGCGACGTCGCGGTGAACGGGGCAGCCGCCACCGCTACCAATGGCTCTTCCTCCCAGGGTTCATCGGCACTGGATTCATCGGCACTGGGTTCATCGGCACTGGGTTCATCGGCACTGGGTTCCAGCCCAGCGGCTGCGTCGGGTGCTGAGCCAACGGCCGAGACCCTGCAAATGCCCAGCGAACCACCGAGTGAGAAAACGCTCGCGATGGCCAAAAAAATCATCGAACGATATGACAAAAACGGCGACTTCGCGCTGTCGGCTAGCGAATGGGGGAAAATGTTGATCAGTCCGGCCGGGGCCGATTACAACGGCGACGGCCGAATCACAGTTCATGAATACGCCGCATTCCTGACGGCCAAGTCCCAGCGTCTCAAATAAGCACCTGTCCGAAAACCAAAAGACGATCGTAGCTGCCGTCGCCAGACGGCGGAAAAACCGCAGGTCGTTGGGCGCTTCAGCAGCGATGTTCGGATAGGTGCTCGATCATGATCGCGAGGGCAGCGCTGACCATCGGCGTACTCATGCTGGGTGAATCCGAACCATCCCGCGCGACTTGCGCCGGCGTGAGCGGAATGTGGACGAACGCGGAGGACGTTCGCATGCCAAACGAACGGATGTAATGCTGGCTGAGAAACAATGCTGCGTTGCACAGGTAGGTGCCGGCATGGTGCGAGACGGCAGCGGGGATACCGGCCTCGCGGATGCGATCGGTAGTTTCGCTTAGCGGTAGCGGACTCCGGTAGGCGGCTGGGGCTCCGGACAGAATTTCGCCGCCCTCGGTTCGCAAATTCAGTCCAATCGCTTCGAGTCGCAGTCGCGACGCCCCTGGGGCTTGGCCACAGTGCAATGCGAAATCGTAGTCTTCTTGCAGGTCGGTACGCAGTTTCTCGCTCATCCGGTTGAGATCGACCGGATATCGGCGGGTCACCAATTCGACCGCACCGTCGTACCACCGAGTCAAATCGATCAACGCCAGCCAACTGGCGTTGTCAGCCCAGCGGTCGTACGGTTCAAAGGCGGTAAGCAGGACGCGAATCACGGGAGTAGCATTCACCAGCAAGAGGAGGAACTAGGGGGAGTATAGTTCCCACTCGGCGTCGTGATTCGCCTCGAACGGAAATTTTCGGTACAATCAACGATCAGGAGTGTCGCATCCTGCGGGACATTGATGCGTTGTGCGAACCTTTGCACGGCTCGAATAGTCACTATTTTCAGTGCTGCCGAGATTTTTTTAAATCACTCACCCTCGGAGTTACCGACGTGTCAGCTCAAGTCGATCAGCTCAGCGATTATTTGGATCGTGGTACGATTGTATACGATCAGGATGAGGAGCGAGGCCTGTTCCGGATGTTATTCGAGGGAAAACACGGTGACCTGCGAGTGTCGATGATCATCGATGACGCGATGCTCCAGGTGTTCACGCACCCGGCCAATAAGATTCCTGAGAGCCACCGTCAAATCATCGCCGAAGCGATCACACGGGCCAATTATGGCTTGAAACTCGGTAACTTCGAAATGGATTTGGAAGACGGCGAACTGCGGTACCAAACCGCGTTGCCGCTGGGTGACATGTTTCCTGACGATGACGTCCTCGACCACATTCTGTATGTCGGCGGTGCGATGATCGACCGTTACATGCCCGCGTTCTTGTCGATCGTGTACGGCAACGAGGACGTGAAGCTAGCGATCACGGCGGCGGAATTGTAGCGTGGGTCAGTATCCGAATCCGGCGCGTAGCAAAAACGCGTTGGCGAGTGACTGGTCGTCCGGGGTGGTTTCGTATTTGAGTTCTCGCGAAAATACGCCGCCGAACTCAATGAACGCAGTACGCTGGCCCATCCGGATCAGATCGCTCCGGCCCCATTCCCAGCCGAATGTGACTTCGATTTGGTTGAGATCGACGCGTTCCTCGGTTTTCGCAGCATTCGCGCGGGTCACGGTCCAAGAGCCGCCACCGAAGTCACCGGCGAGGTACCACCACACGTCCTGCGTTCCCAGAGTTCGCCAATATTTCGCGACCTTGGGTTCAGGAAAGAAAATGTCGTAGCGCGTGTAGGGATTGGGCTGGCAGAGCACGCCACCAGCGGGCAATAGCTTGATGCTGTCACGGTCCAGGTAGTAAATGCCTGCTTTGAGCGTCGAGGTGGGTGACAGTCGAAATGCGAAGAGACCTCGACCTAACAGTCGGATGCTATCGGAGTTAAACGTGTCGAAGTCGGAGAACGCACCGACGCGAAGGCCAAACTCGCCTCCCACAATCTGATTGGGGTCGGTCTGCCAACCAAAGTCCAAGAAGCCACCATAAGTACTACCGGGTAGATCGGCTTGCCGCGTCGGCGTCGTGATCGGTCCATCGAACAGGTACAGCGAAAACGACGGTGCGATGCTGAGCGGTCGGTTGCTATACAGGAAATTGTCCCAGGCGAATCCGAGGGAAACATCGCTTTGGTTGACACCGAGCTGATCTTGGTGGTCGCCACCACTGATGAACGTTTGCCGAAATCGCGGACCACGCAGCAAATCATAGGCGTTGATTCCGCTCGCGATTGGCAGCATGGTATTGCCATACGCGTTCCCAAAGCCTTGGGGAAAGAGCGAGTTCGGTGACCCCGACGGGTAAGCCGAGGAGGGGAATGCCGGGCCGCCGTAGGTTGCTGGCGGCGGTGACGAGAAGCCCGACCCGGTACCGTACGGCAAGCTTCCATTGGGTGCTCCGCCATACGGGGCAGCAGCGCCCGCGCCGCCATAAACTGACGGAGCGTTGTAAGGCGCGGCGCTCGAGGTCGTACCTCCGAACGGGACATTGCCCGGCGACGGATAACCGGCTCCCTGGTACGTATTGCGATTACCACGAAACATATCGCCGGAGAATATCCCGCCCAACAGACTGCCATTGGGATAGGCCGGATTCGTTCCGCCCGGCGCTCCCGAAGGTGGCGCGCCCGGATAGGATGGTGGTCCGAACGCGGATGGCGCACCTTGTGACGTCGCGTAGGGATCGTACTGCGGCGTGGCGGCACCGAGACTTCCCGTCGCCTGTGGCGAACTGGGACCACCGCCGTAACCACTTTGTGGATACGCGTTGCCAGTCGGAGGCGGGTTAATCGGGCCCATGTTGGTCTGGGGAGCGTTTGAAAAGCCGTTCTGTGCGGCCGCCGAACTTGGCACGACCGTTGCACCGAACATCAGCGCAGCGGCCAAGCCGCAGACGCGCCAGCGTGACGATTTTCGATAGTTCGATGCGATGAGCAAACAAAACTCTCCGAGTGGGCACGTCGACGTCGGACCGACATTGCAATAACTTGAGTCGATTTAGCCTTATTTCCAAACTTCCGTCAAGAGAAATGTTCAAGTTGCCATGGAAGACCTCGATATCCCCAAACTTGCCGAGTATTTGCACGTGACTCCTGACCAGATCACGAAAATGGTGACCCGTGGTAACTTGCCGGGCCGCAAGATCAGCGGGGAATGGCGGTTCAACGAAGCGGAAATTCACCATTGGCTGGAAGAGCGAATCGGCCTGAGTGATCCCGATGAGCTCGATCGCGTCCGCCGGGTACTGCATCGCCGTGCCGACGCCCCGCCGCAAAAACTCAGCGAAATATGCACGACCGACACGATTGCCACGCCACTTTCGGCGCGGACGCGCGGTAGCGTGATCCGGACGATGAGCAATTTAGCGGCCACGACGGGGATGTTATGGGACGCCCCCGCGATGGCCGAGGCCGTTGCGGATCGCGAAAAACTGCATCCGACGGCGCTCGATAACGGCGTCGCGCTGTTGCACCCGCGACGACCCCAAACCTCGATTCTCGCCGATTCGGTGCTGGCACTGGGAATCTGCCAGGCAGGGCTGCCGTTTTCAGATCGCGGTCAATTGACTGATATTTTCTTTTTGATCTGCTCTTACGACGACTCCAGTCACCTTCGTATCTTGGCCAAACTCAGCCGCATCGTCTCGGACGATGCGTTCCTCGAAGGGCTTCGTTCGAGCGATTCGCCCGGCGACGCATGGTTGATCCTGAAAGAAGCCGAAGCGGCCGTCGATGAAAATCTCTCACTCTGAAAACTTATCCCATCCGAGAGCCGGAAACGCACCCGGTGCGGCCGGCTCACCGCTGTTTGCTTGCCAGGCACTGCTGTGGATTGGTGACACCGAACATTTCGACGTTGCCCCGGCTTGGCGAACTTGCCAGCGAAGCTGCGATGGGATTTCCATCCGTCGTTCCATCGCCGAGACGCTTGCGGCGCCGCCGCGTCAGTCGCCCTCGCACATCGTGATGGCCCAAACGAATCGGCACGAGCGAAGTTGCTGGGCAATCGATGGCCCGGATGTGGCAGACCTGCGCGAGCAGTTCTCGAATGCGAAAATGTTGGTTTTGCGTGGTCCCTTGGTCGCTCCGACCGTACTTCTGCCGGCGAAAGCGAATTCGGCGCAAGGCTCGCAAGCACCAGTTTGGGTCGATTCGGTCTCACTCAGCCAGGCGCCGACCTATCTCCCACATTGGTTTGAGGCCTCGCCAATGGATCATCCATTGGGGGTTGTCGGTGACAGCGCGGACCGACGGAGCGGTCCGGCAGCGGTGTTAGTGGACGTTGAATCTGCTCGGAGACTTTTGCCGGTGGTCGTCGTGGCGGCCCAATATGCACTCGCCGAAAGTCTCATCGATTCGCTCTCGCTATTGTTCGCCGGTGAGCGTGTTGATGAACCGTTGATTCAGTGGCAGCGTGATTTGACGCGTCGATCAGCGTGTGGGTTCGGCACCGTGCTCTGGGATGATTCAGTGGCGAGGGCAGAATCCACGCGGCAATGGCATGATCGTTGCCGTCTGGCGCCGCGTGCGCGTCATATTTGGATGACCGGAATCGCCACGCCCGAGCAGCGTCGGCGTGCCCGCGAACAGGGGGTTCACCAGGTGCTCGAGAAGCCCGGACGGCTCGAGTGTTTGGCGGAGAGCGTTCAAGCGGCTTGAGTATCTGACTTGCAGTTCGCCAACGCCGGTTCAATCACCTATTTACTTGATTTCGACGAGTTGTTTGTCCTTCGCCATTTGTCGAATATCTTCGGTGATCTTCATCGAGCAGTATTTCGGACCGCACATGCTGCAGAAGTGAGCGCTCTTGAAGGTGTCCTGCGGTAGCGTTTCGTCGTGGTAGCGTTGGGCGGTTTCAGGATCGAGCGACAACCGAAATTGCTCTTTCCAGTCAAATGCGAAACGGGCTCGCGAGAGCGCGTCATCACGGTCCTGGGCGCCAACTCGCTGGCGTGCGACGTCGGCCGAGTGCGCGGCAATTTTGTAGGCGATCACACCCTGCTTGACGTCTTCCTCGTTGGGCAAACCGAGGTGCTCTTTGGGCGTGACGTAACACAGCATGGCGGCGCCGTGCATGCCCGCGTTGGCCGCACCGATGCAGCTGGTAATGTGGTCGTAGCCGGGTGCGATGTCGGTGACGAGGGGGCCGAGGACGTAGAAGGGGGCGCCATCGCATATTTCGATTTGTCGTTCGACATTCATTTGAATCTGGTCGAGCGGAATATGCCCGGGGCCTTCCACCATGACCTGCGTGCCCTTTTCCCAGCCTCGCCGGGTGCATTCACCGAGCACATCGAGTTCCGCGAACTGGGCGGCGTCGGATGCGTCGGCAATGCTACCCGGACGCAGGCCATCGCCGAGCGACCACGTCACGTCATACTCGCGCATGATGTCACAGAGGTCGTCAAAGGCTTCGAGCAGTGGGTTTTGCTTGTTGTGCGTCATCATCCATTTGGCGATCAGCGATCCACCGCGGCTGACGATGCCCGTGACGCGATTGGCGGTCAGGTGCAGATGCTCGAGCTTGATGCCACAGTGGATCGTCATGTAATCGACGCCCTGTTTGGCTTGGTGCTCCACCATGTCGAGGAAGTGCTGCGCGGTCATGTCCTCGATGTTGCCACCGAGCTCTTCGAGCATTTGATAAATCGGCACCGTTCCGATCGGCACCGGGCTCTTCTCAATGATCTGGCGACGGATGTTGTCGATGTCTTTGCCCGTCGACAGGTCCATCACGGTATCGGCACCGAAGTGGACCGCCGTATGCAGTTTTTCGAGTTCTTCGCCGGCGTTGCTGGTGACGGCACTATTGCCGATGTTGGCGTTGATCTTGCACTTGGCGGCGATCCCAATGCACATCGGCTGGAGTGCACCCGCCGCGTGGACTTTGTTCGCCGGGATAACCATGCGTCCGGCAGCGACTTCATCGCGAATCAATTCCGCCGGTAGGGATTCACGATCGGCAACGAATTCCATTTCAGGAGTGATTTCGCCCGCGCGGGCGGCCAGAATTTGGGTCATGTTGATCGAACTCAGTTTCGAGGAGGCGTATGGAGCAACTTCGTTATACGATAGTGCGTCGGTCGCGAGTAGTCCCGCAACGCATCAGTCCGCTTCGAGGGCGAGGATTTTCTGCAACCGGCGGGCATGCCGTTCTTCGGGAGTGTAGTGAGCCGTTAAAAAGGCGCTGATAACCTCAAACGCCAGTTCACTGCCAATGATGCGGCCGCCGATGCACAAGACGTTCATATCATCGTGCTCGACACCTTGGTGGGCGGAGTACGTATCGTGACAGATCGCCGCCCGGATGCCAGTGATCTTGTTCGCCGCGACGCTGACCCCGACACCGCTACCGCAAATCAGTAGCCCGCGATCGGCTTGGTCGCTGCTGATGCGTTCGGCCACTTCGACGGCGAAATCCGGGTAATCGCACGGCTCAGCGTCGTGCGTGCCGCAGTCGAGCAGTTCGCGGAGCCGTCCGGAAAAATGCTTCATGACCAGTTCTTTGAGCGAGAAACCGGCATGGTCCCCCCCGACGGCTAGACGTAACGAAGACTCGGAAGCAAACATGGCTTGCGGGGGCAGGGGTGAGCAATGGTGATGGAAAGCGGGCAGTCGCCGATCTCACTGAGGATATCCGTTGGAGGGCCCGGTCGCCTAGCGGGCTGCCGATTGAGTGTGAATCGTTTGCCCAGGATCCAGCGGAGGCTAGCAGCTAAGCAGATACTGGGAAATATTTCGGTGGAATCGACAATCATAACCCGACGCGTAAGCGAGGGATTCACGCCGCCATCCCTCGCTTACGCGTCGGGTTATGAAAACGTGGCACTCAGTTATGCTAAATGAATTCCCCAAACCTGCTTAGTAGCTTCTTCAAGCCCCCGCCGCCAGCGACCCGCCGGTCGCCGAAGCGCGTTTCGCAGCGACCATGTCACGGAACTGCACTCGCAGATTCTTCAGCCAATACAGCAAATACGCGTTGCCGACAACCGATAGCAACAACAACACATTGAAGATCGGCTGCGCCTCGACCTGCTCGACTGCTTCAACGGATTCGCCTGAACCACCGACCGGTACGGTTTCCTTCTCAGTGACTTGGCTCGCTCGAGAGTGTCCGTCCGAGGCGGAACCCAAAGCGTCCTCGCCCGGTCGCGGTCTCCGGTCATCCCAGTCCGTGTCTCGCGAATTACGAGATTCGCTCCCGTTCACCCCAGCGAAACGCGGATCTGGATCCGGCGAATAGTGATCCGCACCGTCGCCTGACGCGGGGATTCGGTCGCGCGGTGGTTTCATGAGCGGGGGCGTGGACGAATTCCGCGGGGGAGGGTTGTTGGGATATCTGGTTCCGCCGGCATACTCCCTACCCGAGTGCGTGTTCTTTCCCGACTCGCCCGTATTCGCATCGGACTCGTCGCCCGCGTCCGCGGCCGTGAGCAAATTCCCCTGCCGATCAACGCGTCGTCCGTGACGGTCAACGCGGTACCCCTGGCGGTCGACTGGATATCCTTCCGCGTCATAGCTGTAGCCATTCTTGGGCAACTGCGCCGCCTGGGCCCGGCTCAAATTGGGGTCGTAATCCAGTTCCGTGTTGGCAGACGATTTTTTTCCGGAGTCGTCATCGTAGCCGGAACTCGCGTAATCGCTGCGCGTGCTCGTTTGACTGGACCGATTCTTTGATGAATTCGCAGTGGGTTGCAGTCCAGAAGGAAGCTGCGCGAAATTGCCACCGGTGAAACTACCCGCGGAATTTCCCTGAGGTGCCGTCGACGGACGCTGCGGCGACCCGTTTTGCATGGCATACCAGTCCTCGTCCTTGGTGGCCGCGTTCAAGGGCGGCGTTGACACCGTGCGGGAGTTCGTTGTGTTTGAGTTCGTTGTGTTTGAGTTCGTTGTATTTGAGGACCTTGTGCTTGAGCGTTCGTTCGTCGATGGCTGAGACGACGCAAAGCTCGGGGGCGTCCGAGGGTTTGCCGACGAGGTTGCCGCAGACGTGCTCGGCGCACTGCCATAGCCCGTTCGCAGACTCGCGTTACCTGCGTGGGGAGCCGTCGAAGGACCATTTTCTGCCGACGTGCTGGTCGTCGAAGGTCTCGCTGGCGAGCCGCCCTGCGTCAGTCGCCTGCGTGGGTCATCGGAGGTGCTCGGCGGGGGCGCGGGACCGTATATCATCCCCTTGGCCGCGTCCTGCACGCTATTGGCAGCCGATTGCATTTGGTCGTTCGCCGCGTCGCCCATCCTCCCGGCGGTCGCGTTGATGTTCTGCTGAATCTGTTGTCGACCGGCTTCGGCGGTGGCATTGAATTGCTTGGCAGCGTTATTAGCCGCTTCGCGCGCGGCCTGCTCCAAGCTCGAGTTATTGTATCCGCTGCTCGGCGGAGGTGCGTTGGCGTAACCCGCGCCGCCGTACCCGGTCGTGGCGGGCGGCGTGCTGCCCACGCCCGCACCGCTGCTGCCCGCACCGCTGTTCGATGCTGGCGTCCTGCCGAATCCACCGGGCATATTCATACCGCCACTTTGCGGAGCCGGTTTCATCATTGCCGTGGAAGCCGCCTGCCTGGCTCCGATCGGTCGCAGATCGGTGGGATCGCCCATGGACGGGATTGGGATCGGAATTTGATCGGCCGCAGCCACCGCGTTGGGATGCTCCGCGCCGGCAAACGAACGGCCCGCTGGGGTACCGCGACTGGAGAGACGTCCGGGCGTGACTCGCGGCACATTGCCCTCTCCCACGCGGATCACTACCTCGCTGACGTGGCCGCGAATCTCCGTGGGGATTTGGCTGGAGATCTCGCCGCTGCGGGCGACCTGCTCCATCTTTTCAGGTGGAATTTGAATGATGTACTTCACGCCATCCCCGCCATCGGGCGTCCACCCATAGGTGATCCCGACCGTTGCGGCCATCAAAAGCATCACAGCGCCACTCATGGCACAATCCTTTGCTGTGTTGAATGATTGGTACAGGCAAAGACAGTCCTTGCGGTCCCGATCGACACAGCCCACCTCGTCGTAAGGTCGCCCGCGAGTCGATCACCCGCCGAAACGGGTTTCACAACACAATTTATCGCCAGAGGCGAAGCCAGGTAAAGCCCGATCGCGAGGGAAAATGGGAATTACCGGCGAGTTCCCGAAATCAATGACCGTAATAGTACGGCCGCGACCGGTGCACGTGGCGATGATGCCTATGATGAACACGCACCGGCCGCGGCTCCACAAAGACGGGAGTTTCGACAATCGTGGTCGATTGGATGGCGTTACCGGGGGAGAGCTGGTTCCCCACCGGAGCTTGCTGCATCGCGGAAATAACGGTTTCGCTAACGCCTTGTTCATGCAGCGAAATGATGTCGGACACCGCGGGTTGCCGCTGCACACCCCGAGTCGAAATCTGATTCATGATGACGTTGGGGCTCACTCCACTGCGGCTCATCGCGATCACATCGCTGTAGCTCACCGCACCGGTTGCCACCTGCTGCGGGACGTGCGTGGTCGCGGCCATCCGCTGCTGAGCCTGATATTGGCGCTGCCGAGCGTACTGTTGGTTTCGGTACGCGACGTCTTTATCGTTGGCATTGCCGAGCACACCGCCGGCGACCACACCAAGGGCGCCGCCAATGGCGGCACCGGCCCCCGCCTCGTCATTGTTTTCCCCGATAATGGCACCGGCAATGGCGCCCGTGATCCCGCCGAGAGTGGCCCCCCGCTGCGTGTTGTTCTGGGCCTGGACGCGAGGCGCCGACGCGCAGGCCACGCAAGTGAAAACAGCTACCGCGCAGCCAAATCGACGAGCGCGGCCGGAGCCAAACCAATGCAAAGAATACGATGTCATTTTGAGTCTACCACGGGAGGCGAAACGGACGGCCAAGAAAGTATTCCTTGTAGAATCGGTCCGTGACGCGAATCAACCGCAATTAGGCGCGGATTTTTCCGATTAGACCGATCCCGTTGAGATGTCCGGCCTACCCGAGCCGTGGCGGAACCGGAAATTGCAGCGAAAACTTCGTGCCCCGATTGAGTTCAGTCTGCACGCTGATCCGGCCGCCGTGGGCCTCGATAATTTTGCGAGCCGTCGGCAAACCCAGCCCCGAGCCACCATCCTTGGTGCTGTAAAATGGCTCGAACATGTGCATCACCGTATTGTCATCGACCCCACCACCGGTATCGATCAAGTCCAAACTCACGCCGCCGCGATTGCTATACGTCCGGGCCCACAATTGGCCTCCATCGGGCATCGCCTCCAACGCATTCTTGACCAAATTCATCAGTGCGGACTGCAACGAATCGCTGTGCAAACGAATCGACGGCAAATCGGGGTCGAGGTACCGCTGCAAATCCACCTTCTGCGCATCGGCTTGAGGCTGGTAGGCGCCGAGTACTTGCCGCACCTGATCATTCAGGCTGCCCGAGACGAGGTCGATGTGCCGCAACCGGGCGTACCGCAGAAAGTCTCGCAACAACGCCTCCATCCGTTCGCATTGATCGCGGACCATGTCGACGCGTGGCAAACAACGACGACTCGCCGCGGTGTCCATTTCGACCAAGTCCTCGCTCAATAACTCGATATTCATGTGAATGATCGACAGCGGGTTCTTGATCTCATGGGCCAACGACCCGGCCAGCTCAGCGAGTTCCTCGTATTGACCCTGGACCTCATCCATCGCCGCTTGATGCCGAGCGGCATCTTTGGCGCGGTCGTTGGTGCGAGAATGTGACTCGGAGGAGGGGGGCGTCATCAGATCAATTGGGAAAATAGCGAAAAATCGGCCGGCGATTCCAGCCATGAGAAAGCTCACGCCGATTGTAGCGTCTGCTCGTTTGCATGGCGTCACCCTCGACGAATTTCTCCCCACCGACTACAACGATTACCCAACCCACTCTCCGATATCCCCCCTCTCTCTTCAGCCTCATGTCGACTGCAGCCACCACCCAGCCCCAAACGAACGATCCCTACATCCAATCCCTGTTCGCCGAGCGGATTGGCGGAGCGAAGTACGGCAAGGGCACTGAGATCTACAAGTTTGAAAAGATCAAACGTGCCAAGCGGAAGGCTCTCGCGGATCATCCCGAACGGCAATTGCTCGACTTCGGCATCGGTGAGAATGATTCGATGGCCCCGGAAAACGTCCGCCAGACGATGCAGCGGGAGATCAATCGGCTCGAAAACCGCGGCTATGCCGACAACGGCGTCGCCGAGTACAAGGAATCCGCCGCTCGATTCATGCAGCGTCACTTTGGCGTCGAACTCGACCCGGCTACGCAGATCAATCACTGTATCGGCAGCAAACCCGCCTACGCGATGCTGCCGGCGTGCTTCATCAATCCCGGCGACATCACGATGATGACCGTCCCCGGATACCCCGTCGCCGGTACCCACACGCGGTACTACGGCGGTGACGTCTACAAGCTGCCGCTGCTCGCTGAGAACAACTTCCTGCCCGATCTCGATGCCATTCCCGACGACATCTATCGACGCACCAAGTTGATGATTTTGAACTATCCCAACTCGCCGACCGGGGGTACGGCTCCTGCCGAGTTCTTTGCAAAGGTCGTCGAGCTGGCCAAGGAGAAGGAGTTCGTCGTCGTCAACGATGCCGCACAGATCATGCTGACCTTCGATGGCAAGCCATACAGTTTCCTGCAAACGCCCGGTGCTCTCGACGTGGGTGTCGAAGTCCATTCGATGAGCAAGGGCTACGACATGATCGGCTGGCGGATGGGATTCGTAGCCGGGCATCCGTTGGTCGTCCAGGCCTTCGCTGACGTGAAAGACAATAGCGACAGCGGTCAATTCATCGCCACGCAAAAAGCCGCCGCCGCCGCCCTCGATGACGATTCGATCCCCGAACGAATTCGCGCCAAGTACCGCCGCCGGATGGGAAAACTCGTCGCGGTGTTGAACGATGCTGGCTTCGAAGCCTCGATGCCGGGCGGCACGTATTTCCTCTACACCAAATCACCGACTGTGGCGGCTTCTGGTGAAACCTTCGCGACTGCCGAAGATGCCACCCGATTCCTGATCGAAGAACTGGGCATCGCCACGGTGCCGTGGGACGATGCCGGTTCGTTCCTCCGGTTCAGTGTCACGTACATCGCCGAAGACGAAGCCGCCGAGGACGCCCTGATGGCCGAGACCGCCAAACGTCTGGCCGGAGCCGGACTGCAATGGAAGTCCTAGGCGGTCCGCACTACGCCGTCGCCGGCGCGGGCGAGTCGCACGGCCCCGCCATCACCACGATCATCCACGGCTGCCCGCCCGGTCACCGGATTTGCCGCGCCGACGTGCAACCGTTCTTGGATCGTCGCCGGCCCGGCGGCAATAAACACGGCACGCCGCGAAACGAAAAAGACAAAGTCGTCTTTTTGTCCGGCTTGTACCGCGACGATATCGACGTGCTGCTCGGCGGCTCGAAATTGTCCGTCGACGTCGACGGCGCCGCGTTTGAAACCGAGGGCTACGAAGACGGCTTTACCACCGGCGAACCGATCGCGGCGATCGTGCTTTCGACCAGCAAAAAGTCGGGCGCCTATACCCAGTTCACTGGTCCCGGAGGCGAAGTCCGGCCCGGGCACACCGACCTCGTCAAATATCACCAGTCCCAAGGATTTGTCGATGTGCGCGGCGGCGGCCGGTCGAGCTACCGCAGCACGATCAGTGACGTGATCGGTGGCAGCGTCGCGCGGATTGTCCTGCAGCAACTCTTCGGTGTCCGTATTCTCTCGTCGATCTGCCAAGTCGGATCACTGCAATCAACGCGGCGATTGGCCGAATCACTCACGCGCGAGAATGCCGACGCGACCCAAGAACAACTCGACGCAGCCGAGGTTCCATCCATCGACACGGAGTTTGCCAGTGCCGCGGGCGAGCTGATCAAACAAACCCGTCGCCGCGGCGATTCACTTGGGGCGGCGGTCGAAGTCGTTGCCGTCGGCGTGCCACCGCTCCTGGGCAACCCGTTGTACCAGAGCCTCAAGGTCCGCCTGATGGGCGCGCTCGGCGGACTCAATGCGGTCCAGTCCTGTGAGATTGGCGACGGCGCCGATGTGATCGAGCGAACGGGCAGCGTCAACAACGACTCGATCCGCCACGGCGGCTATCAGTCCAACACGCACGGCGGATTGATCGGTGGCATCACGACCGGCAATCCGCTCGTCGCCCGGATTGGATTCAAACCCACCTCGACGATCAACGTTTCGCAGCAATCGGTGACGAAAGACTTGCATGACATCGAGTTCGAACTCGCCAAAGGCCGTCACGACCCCTGCGTCGGTGTCCGCGCCGGCGTGACGCTCGAATCCCGCGTCGCGATCGAACTGCTCAACGCCGTCCTCGCTTACCAAGCCACCGCCCACGCCGCCGACCCGATCAACCTTTTCTAACTTCGCATTGTCCATTGTCTCCGGACCGCTCCGCCGGTCCGACCCAGGCACGGATTCGCCCCGAATCCGTGCCGACCGCGCGACGAATCAATATCCCCCGCCTTCACCATCCGCCCCCGCGGATCACACCGATTAGCCGGTGGTTTGAGCGCAGTGAACACCGCCGGATATCTCTTGCGTTTGCTCGGATTCTCCCCTCGAAGCTAGGTCGAAAACGATCCCGGCAGCAACCGCGTCGCTGTCTCGCCGTTTCTCCAAACGCCAATTTCCGCGAATGATGGTGCTCGTAATCGAAAGCGGACCGCAGTGTCCGCTCCGCCAGCCAGCAATGATCGACGTGACATCGATTGGCCCGCTGCGTGTGACGATTGTGTGTCGAGGACGCCCGCAACGTATACTGCGGGAGTCGACTACGACCACGAGCGCCGGATGACGCCTGAGCACGAAGCGTCCGGAAAAGCAAGAACCAAGTAATGCAGCAGGGTAGCGGTGGTGACGTTTCTGGTGATGGAGAACAACTCCCGACTCCCGCTGATGACCAACTTGATTCGAATGAAATTAGTAATTAGGCCCAACTCCAATGAAACGGTTCTCCCTACGTTCGCTGCTGATCATGACTGCAGTGATTGCTATCGTATTCGCGCTGCCGGTTCGTCGGGCGCTCACGCAGAAGCGAGGCCGTGATTGGGTCGCGTCGCAACGCGGTTACGTAACCTTTTCCCACGAATTCGACAGCATTCATGGCGAACACGACCACGATGCGACGCTAGGCGTTCCCGAATGGATGGTTCGAGTACTTGGTGTTGACTTTTTTGATTCGGTTGACACCGTCGTTCTTGACAACACGATGCTCAAAGACCTCAAACCGATCACCGACTTGCGCGACCTTCGGTCTCTTGCGATCATCATCGAGATTGACGACAATCTGAGCTTCGAGCCACTCACTGAATTACCTAAGCTACGCCATCTCCACCTCGATTATACCGACATCTCCGCTGAACGTCTTGCTGCGTTGCGTGAAATGCTTCCCAACGTTCGCGTTGATGCCATGAATCATCCACCACCAGAACAGACCGACAAATGACCATGCCGAACGGTTCTTCGCCACGGATCTCGATGCCACGACCGGAACCATCGGTAACCTTCATCCACCGCACGTCACTGCGATTCGCAGCGTCTTCGGGGCGCAAACATTGATGAAATCTTTCATCGGGTGCTGGTTCATAGACGGCGATCGCGCCGCCGGTCTTGCCGAGCGACTCTTTCTTGAGGTGGGTGAAGACGTGCATGCGGGTCGAGTTAAACCACATGAAGAACGGTTTGTCAGCTTTTGCCTGGCGCTGAATGAAATCCTTGCCAGCGGCGCGTGCAGCATCTCAGTTCTCGGTTGTTCGGATCGCTCCTACGTGAGTTTTGTGATGAGACTCCGGCCAGCGCCGCATCCGTGGCCCCGTGAAACCTGAACCAGCGGCAGACGCTCCAACGTAGCCGTGAAACAAGGACCGTGCATTGCATGTTAGCAATGGCGAGACAATCATTGTCACTGAACAATTGTCCCATTTGGGATAGCTGGGGTCTCGTGTTGGCGTGAGGGGAAAAAGAGCAGATTCGCTCATCCCGCATGTTGCCCTCGTCACCGTTTTCACCTCGCACTTCCAGCGTACTCGTTCGTTTTAATTTCTTCGCCTCTACGGATGCCCCGAACCGTCGGGTAGAATGCGACGAGCTGCACGGACGGTTGGTCCAAAATGCGGCGATGACGCCCTGAACTGTCAAGCCATTATCTTTGTGGAGAATCCTGTGATCGCCTTGAATCGAAGTCGTCTCTGGTCAACGTTGGCCTGTGCAATCGCCGTCGGTGCTGTACCGCTATCTGCCGCCGACTGGCCCACCTTCCGCGGGCCAGACCGTTCGGGGATCTCGACCGAAAACGACCTGCTGCAAGAATGGCCGGAAGCGGGGCCGAAGCTGGTATGGCGGGCCAAAGGGGCCGGTCGCGGTTACGCCAGCGCAGCGATCGCCGACGGACGTGTTTACACGCTCGGTGACGGAGCATCGATTGCCGACGATGACGACGAATACCTCACCTGCTTCAACGACGCCGACGGCAAGTTACTGTGGTCCACCAAGACAGGGTCGGCTTGGGACAAAGGCCAGCCCACCTGGCAGGGCTCCCGCGCCACGCCGACCGTCGACGGGGGCCGGGTCTACGTCACCACGCCTGCGGGCGTCCTGTATTGCTGCGCCACGTCCGATGGCGAAGTCCAATGGAAGCATGGTCTCAAAGCGGATTTCGGAGGCAAAAAGGCGGATAGCTGGGGCTACAGTGAGTCCCCCTTGGTCGATGGCGATCAAGTCGTTTGCACTCCCGGCGGCGAGCAGGCCACGATGGTCGCGCTCAACAAAAACGATGGCAGCTTGATCTGGAAAGCCGTTCATCCCGGCGACAAAGGCGCCGGACACTCATCAATCGTCCCCACCGAACTCGCGGGTACCAAGATCTACGTGCAGAACACTGGTGGAGGTCCGATCGGCGTCGCCGCGGACAGTGGCGAACTGTTGTGGGCGTACGAGATGGAACCGCCGACCGCATTCATTCCCTCCCCCGTTATCAAGGACGACCTGGTGTTCTCGACGGCCGGCTATGGCGTCGGTGGTGCACTCATTCGCCAAGTACCCAAGGGCAATGGCAAGTTTGAGGTTGAAGAAATCTATCCAGCAAATCCTCGCCTGGCCAACAAGCAAGGCGGCGTCGTGCGGGTCGGCGACTATCTCTACGGCGGTGCCGACGGCAGCAACCGAGTGCTTTGCATCGAGATGATGACCGGCGACATCAAGTGGCAAGCTCGCGGTGCGGGTCGCAACTCGATCTCCGCGGCTGCCGCCGATGGACGCCTCTACCTGCACTTTGCCGACGGCACGACGGTGTTGGCGGAGGCGAACCCGGAAGAATACGTCGAGATCAGTGAGTTCGAAACACCCGAGACCGACGACCGACCGGCATGGGCCTTGCCAGCGATTGCCAACGGTCGCCTCTACCTGCGAGAAGGCGACAGCATCTTTTGCTACGACATCAGTGCCAAGTAGCCTCGTCCACGCTCATCTCCCACGGTGAGCCGAGACGCGCCAGCCTAGGGCTAGTGGTCCAGGACCACTAGCTCAATATCATTCTCGCGACGTTGAGATAGATCACGATCCCAAGGATGTCCACAATCCCCGCGACGAAGGGATTGCTCATCAGGGTGGGGTCGAGTCCGAGTCGTTTGAACAGGATCGGCAGCGTGACACCACAGAGGCTGCCACATAAAATCACGCTGAGCTGCGTGATCGGAATCACCGTTGCCGCCACGGGCCCAGGGGCGATGACCAGCGCAAGCATGAAGCCGATCGCGGCGAGAAACCCACCCAGCATCAGCGCCACGCAAAATTCTCGCGCAAGGACTTGGGGTAAATCCGACAAATCGACTTTACCTCCCGTCATCGCAGTGATCACCAGTGTTGCCGATTGGCTGCCAGAGTTGCCGCCCGAACTGACGATCAGCGGAATGAACCACACCAACCAGGTGTGGGTGGCCAGCTCTTCTTCGTAGTGCCGCAGCGCGAAGGCGGTTGACAGTGCCCCGAAAAAGAGAATCGTTAGCCACAGACCCCGTTTGTAGGAGAGTTTGAATAGATTGATGCGAAGAAAGTCATCGTCGAACGGATCGACCGCCGCGATCCGCTGCGCGTCCTCAGTCAGTTCGTCACGTACGACATCGATCACGTCATCGTGCGTGATGATGCCGAGCATCTGCCGGCCCGAGTCAATCACGGGAATCGCCAGCAAATTGAATCGCTCCACCTTCTCAGCCACCGATTCTTGATCTTCGCCAGCTAACGCCGCCACCACGTCCGTTTCCATCAACTCGCCGAGCGTGAGGGCCTTGTCCTTCAGCGATGAAACGAGTTGCCGCGTCGAAACGATGCCGCGGAGCAAATTGTGGTCGTCGACGATATAGAGGTAGTAGATCGTCTCGAGATCGCTGGCGATCCTCCCCAGTTCCTCCAACGCCTGGCCGACGGTGAGTTTTTCGGCCAGCTTGGCGACCTCGGTCGTCATCAACGCACCCGCGGTGTACTCGGGGTAGGACCGCAAGCGTTCAATGTCGCGTCGTTCGCTGACCGGCAACAGCGGCAGGATTTCGTCGACGATATGCGCGGGCAAACCTTGGATCAGGTCAACACGATCATCCGCAGGGATCTCTTCAATGAGCTTCGCGGTTTCGACGGACGGTTCGCCCGTGAGCATCGCGAGTTGTCGATCCTCGTCGAAGTAGCCGAAAATCTCCGCCCGCCGGTCCGGTTCGGCGAACTGCAGCACCCACCACACGTCGGCATCATCGAGTCCTTCCATGAACTCAGCCGTGCGACCTGGGTTGAGCGCCGTGCAGAACTCGCGCAGTTCGGATTCGTGGCCGAACGTCAGCATTTCGCGGAGTTCGGGCAGCAGAAGCGTGTTTACCAAATCAATAATCCGAAGATCTACGGCCGCGTATCGTTCGATGGCGCGCGGCAATGCCCACGCGGTTCAACGAAAAACTTGTGCGGACGTGCTAGCTCTTAAACGAGCCGATAACTTTCGAAATCGATTGCTTGGCATCGCCAAACATCATCCGAGTATTCTGTTTAAAGAACAGTGGATTGTCGACGCCGGAGAAACCAGACGCCATCGAGCGTTTGAGCACAAACACGGTGCGAGCCTGGTCGACGTTGATAATCGGCATCCCGTAGATAGGACTGTTCTCGTCCTCCCGAGTCGCGGGGTTAACCACGTCGTTGGCACCGATCACGATCGCCACATCGACATTTTCAATCCGCCGATTGATGTCGTCCATCTCGATCAGTTGATCATACGGCACGTTCGCTTCGGCCAACAGCACGTTCATGTGCCCCGGCATCCGCCCGGCAACGGGATGGATCGCGTAACTCACTTCGGCCCCGTTTTCCTCGAGCAGTTCCCCGAGTTCGCAGACAACATGCTGCGCCTGGGCGACAGCCATGCCGTACCCCGGCACCATCACCACTGAGGAGGCGGCTTCCAAAATCAAGTAGGCATCCTCAGGTGTGATCGGTTTGACTTCGCCTTCCACCTTCGTCGCCGTCTTCGCTGCGGTGAACCCGGAAAACAGAACATTGCTGAGCGAACGATTCATCGCTTTGCACATGATGTTCGTCAAAATGATGCCCGCCGCACCCACGAGCGCACCGGCGACGATCAAAATCGTGTTGTTGATTGCGAGACCTGCCGCACAGGCGGCGAGTCCCGAGTAGCTGTTCAACAGCGAGATCACCACCGGCATGTCGGCGCCGCCGATCGGGATCACCGCCATCACGCCGAGCAGCAGCGAAAGGGCAATGACCACGTAGATCAGTGTCTCGCTCCATGCCTCGGGCTGCGCCACCATTGCGATGCCGCAGGCGATCGTGCCGACGAGCAGCAGGAGGCTGACGATCTGCTGGCCGGGGAACTGGATTGCGCGGCTGGGGATTGTCTCGGATAGTTTTCCCCATGCCACAATGCTACCCGAGAAGGTCACGCCACCGATGAGAATCGATAGCAAAACCGTGACGATCGTGAAGGTCGATTGAGGATCGCCATCGCCCGCACCACCCAAATCGAGCGCCGCCCAGCCGAGCAACAGGCTGGCGAGACCACCCGAACCATTGAACAACGCCACCATCTCCGGCATGCCCGTCATGGCCACCCGCTGAGCCGTAACGACGCCCACGATCGTGCCGAGCACGGCGGCGACGCCGATCCAGCGGTAGTCGATGATTTCGTTCGAACCGAGCGTGACGACAACAGCCACGAGCATGCCGAGTGCCGAGAGGAGATTCCCCCGCACGGCGGTGGCAGGTGAACCGAGCAATTTCAGCCCATAGATAAACAGGATCGCCGAAACAATATAAACGGCGCCGATGAGTGCCTCGCTCATGAACGTGCCTCCGGTTCATCCTTCTTCTTGAACATGCTCAGCATGCGATCGGTGACCATGTAGCCGCCGACGACATTGACGGTGGCGAAGAACACGGCGAGAGCGGCGAGCCACGTTGCCCAGCCCGACAATTCGCCGCCGGCTAACGTGATCGCGCCGACCACCGTGATACCGGAGATCGCGTTGGCACCCGACATCAGCGGTGTGTGCAACGTTGCGGGGACTTTCGAGATCAGCTCAAAACCTAAAAAGATCGAGAGCATCAACACGAAACCTAAATATACGGTTTCCATCTTGGGGCCTTAGGTGACTATTTGTTTTGAATCATGGGGTGAACAATCTCGCCGTCACGCGTGATCACGGCGGCTTGGACAATCTCGTCGTCAGGCGACAGACTCCACTCTTTCGCTTCGGAGTCCCAGAATTCGTCAATCAGGTTGAACAGGTTATTGGAATACATTTCGCTCGCACTGCGGCTGACTTGCGACGGCAAGTTACCGAGACCGTAAATTTTCACGCCGCCGACGTCGACGATTTCATCGAGCACGCTGCCTTCGATATTGCCACCCGACTCCACCGCCATGTCCACCACGACGCTGCCCGGTTGCATCGAGGCAACCATGTCGGCGGTGACGATCCGCGGGGCCGGCCGGCCAAACAACTGCGCCGTCGTGATCACGATATCTGACTCCGCAATCACTTTGGCTTGCCCAGCCTTCTGCAGCTCAATTTGTTCGGGCGTGAGTGCCTTGGCGTACCCTTGTTCGGTCTGGCCGACTTCGCCCAGATCGATTTCGACGAACTTGGCACCCAGCGAGCGGACCTGCTCGGCGACGACCGGACGGGTATCGAACGCCTCGACACGCGCACCGAGTCGTTTGGCCGTCGCGATGGCTTGCAAACCCGCCACCCCGGCACCGATCACAAACACCCGGGCCGGGCGGATCGTGCCCGACGGCGTCATCATCATCGGGAAGATTTTGGGGCAGTTGTGGGCCGCCGCGATCACGGTCACGTAGCCGGCCAAGTTCGCCTGGGACGAGAGCGCGTCCATTTTTTGAGCGCGCGTGCTGCGGGGAATCATTTCCATGGAGATCGCCGTGACGCGGCGCGCAGCCATCGCATCAACCAAGTCGCGGCGATTCATCGGATCGAGAAAACTAACGTGCACGCAGCCATTTTTGAGGGACTCGATATCGCCCGGTTCGGGTTGCCGAACACGCAACACCAGGTCCGCTTGGGAGAGCACTTCGCCGCGATCAGCCACGATCGAAACGCCCGCCTCGGTGTACTCTTCATCGGAGAACCCTGAGGCGCGTCCCAGCCCCGACTCAGCGGTGATTTCAAAGCCGCTGCGGATCAGTTTTTTTGCATTGCTCGGGACGAGCGCCGTTCTGAGTTCGCCCGGCCACGTCTCGACCGGCACACCAATTCGCATTTCATTTTCCGTTGGATTGCCACAGGAATACCACCAATGAGAGGCACAACCTATGCGGAACCGGAAAAAAAGAAAAGGCAGGCACATCCAAAACTCGGTCCATCACCTGAACCTTCACGGACGCGTCCCATTCGTAGCCCGACCGGCTACCTGATCGAGCGCAAGGCCGATGTGGCGGCGTCTTGGTCGAATTCCGCGGCGTCGAACTCGATGTCGAACTCCTCGAGCATGATGTGATCACCTTCGAGCAGTTCGGCAAAGCCCCACACGCCGCCGCAGTCTTCGGGTGGGCAGGCTCGTTTGCCGGCCGTGCAAACCGGATAAGAAACGTCGTCACTCGCCTCGAGCACTTTCTCAATCACGATATCGTGAAACCAGCTATCGCCGAAGTC
>JBDNIG010000378.1:0-19264 GCA_041688415.1 Rhodopirellula sp.
CCGCGGTGGCGGCGTCGATGGACTGGTCACTGAGTTGATCCACCAACAGTTGGCAGTATTCCATCAGCGGTGAGCGATCAGCGATCATCGACCAATCGTTCTCCTCTTCACCCGCGTTTGCCGCTGTTAACCCGGATCCCGAGACGAGGTCTTGCAGGTCGGCCTTGCGGAGCTGGGCCTCGTTGAAACCGGGCGTCGATCCCGCGGCACAATTACGCGCCGTTTTGGCGACTAAGTCGCGGGCCGTCTGAGCGTCGGATTTCCAGCGCACGTCACCGGAGTATTCGGAGATCACGGCAAACAGCGACGCCAAGATCGAGAGTTGCAGTCGTGCGTCTTGGTAGCCGCCGCTGTTGAACGCACCCGGCGTGGTCAGCCCCGCGTCAAATTTCAGCTTGACCCGTTTGACTTCGTTTTCAAGTGACAAGGGTGAAACGAGTTTGTTCCAGACTTGAGCGGTGGCGTCACCGTCCTTCGCCGAGGCCGCATCGATTTGTGCGGTCGCCGCGACCGCGTCCGTCTCGCGCAGGCTCGACAAGGTGGGACGCGCGCCTCGAAATGCGGTGGACAGGTCGGGGAAAAATACGCGAGATGTCACCGCGTTATCGAACCGCGGCGGCCACGCCCGCTGTTGCTGAGCGCAGGCGAAATTGGCGATCGACGTTGCGCCGATGACCGCAAAGGTCAACGGCAGCAGGGAAGGGAACAGTCGCATGGAATTGGCTCGCGCCATCGGCTCAGGGATTTTGATTCGGTTCTCTAAGGAACGCGGGACCAACGATTGACGGTGTCTTGACGTGGCGTAAGCTTCCAGCTTGCGTTTCTCAAATCGCAAGCTGGAAGCTATCGCAAGCTGGAAGCTATCGCAAGCTGGAAGCTTACGCCACTTATTGTTCCCGCGTTGCTAGGTAGGCGGCGACCGCTGCGAGGAGCGGATCGATGGTTTGGGATTGAATGCGGTGCGGCGGCGACCAAGTGAACCACTGACACGAGTCGTGTTCGCTGACTTCAATCTTAACAACATTCGGGAGACGTGCCATAAAGTACCTAACATTCTTTTGGAAGACCTTGGGATTCTGGGGCGGGTTATCATTTTGGGTGGTTTTTCCGGGCTGTTCGCGGTAGCTCACGTCGTACGTGAGGTCAAAGTGAAATTGTTCGTCAAATCGACAGATCCCTGGATCGATCCCGGTTTCCTCCCGCAGTTCCCGCTGAGCGGATTCGAGGTAGGTTTCGTCGCCGTCACAATGACCTTTGGGTAGATCCCAACGATCGGGATGGCGCATCAGCAAAAAATGCGGCTGGGGTGTCTGGGTCAGCAGCAACACACCCGCGGCGTGGACGAGGTCCTGGTTTGACATGTTTTTTCCTCCGCATTTGAATTTTTGTTTGACGCTCCGAGCTGATAGCGTAGAACGTTCGCTTCGGCTCGCAGTTCCGAGCGACCACGTTATGATAGTATTCTGGCATGAAAATTTACACACGCACCGGCGACGGTGGCACGACTGGAGTATTTGGCGGTCCGCGCGTGCGGAAGGACGATGCGCGCATCGAGGCGTACGGAACGGTCGACGAGCTGAATGCCGTTTTGGGCTGCATTCGCAGCGCCTTGGACGCGACGCGAGCGGATTTGTCCGGCACCGACGAGACGTCCCACGCGCTAACGCACATCGACGATTGGTTCGAACTCGTCCAGAACGAATTGTTTTCGCTCGGTGCGGAACTCGCGTCGCCACGTCCCGACGAGTTTCACTTGCGCGTGATTGGTGAAGCGCACATCGCGCGGCTCGAGCGTTGGATTGACGATTCCGAGAGTCACCTGCCGCCTTTGAAACAATTCATTCTGCCAGGAGGCTCGGCGACTGCGGCTCAAATTCACGTTGCCCGAGCAGTCTGTCGACGCAGCGAACGGCGGGTGATCACGTTGGCGGAATCGATCGATCTCGAAATGCCCGTCAGTACCGATGTGATTATCTATTTAAATCGATTAAGTGATTGGCTGTTTGTTGTCTCACGGGACGCCAACCGCATCCTGGGGCACGCAGACCAACCTTGGGTGAAGCCGGAGTCGAATGGGTAGTTTGATCCACCTGCTACCCAATTTCCCGGTGGGTCGTGTAGAATGAGCGCGGACAATGACGTTCATCGGACCCATCTCACGCACACTCGTTACTTTCGCCGGAGCCCTTTGCCGTGAAAAAAGTCGAAGCCATCGTTCGCCACTTCAAACTCGAGGACGTTAAAAACGCGTTGACCGAGCAAGGCATACAAGGCATGACCGTCAGCGAAGTTCGCGGATTTGGCCGCCAAAAAGGGCATACTGAGATCTACCGAGGCACCGAGTATGCCATCGATTTTGTTCCCAAGGTAAAGATCGAAGTGGTCTGCACCGGCGAAAATTTGCAAACCGTGATCGACGCGATTTTGCATACCGCTCAAACCGGGCAAATCGGCGACGGAAAAATATTCGTGATCGAACTCGAAGACTCCATCCGGATTCGTACCGGCGAGCGGGGCGAAGAGGCGCTGTAGGCTGTCCGAGATTCAACCCGTGACGAAATCCGTTTCGTTGACGTCGTCGGCGATGCGATATCGAGATCAACTCAGCGAGGGACGCGTTCGGCTCGATACGCGATTCCATGATGGGCTGCCGAGTGTCCAAACGGCCACCGCGTTGAGCGACTTGTACGATCAAATTGTCTCGGCTGCCTTTGCCGATTCGTTACGACAAGCCGAATCCAGCGGAATCAAACCGCGATATCTGGCTCGCTTTGCCCTGGTGGCTCACGGCGGATATGGACGTCGAGATCTTTCACCCTACAGCGACGCAGACCTGATGCTGCTGACGCCACGGGCCGTCGCGGGCGCAGCCGCACCGGTGGCGGGCGCCTTGGTGCGAGAACTGGCTGACGCGAATATGGACGTGGGGTTTTCGGTGCGGGCGCCCGCCGAAGCTTGTTCACTGGCTTGGTCGGACCCGAAGATTTATACCTCGCTAACCGAGTCGCGGCTGCTATGCGGTAACGGGTCCACGTTTCGCGGTTTCTTCGATGCCTTTCGTAGCGGCGCCAAGCGGCGTTGGAAAGCACTTAACAAAAAAGTGATTCATGCGCGTTTGGAAGAACGCCATCGCTGGGGGGAAACGATTTACCTACTCCGCCCGAATGTGAAGCGTTCTCGGGGTGGTCTCCGTGACATTCAACTCGTTCGCTGGCTCGGCTTCGCCACCCACGGCCAAACTGACCTGAGTCAATTGCACCGTCGTGGGGCGCTCTCGAGCGAAGACCTGCAAACGCTCGTCCGAGCACACGGATTTCTGTTGCGACTGCGACACGAATTGCACTTCCGCGCCCATCGCAGCCAAGACGTTCTGGATCGGCCGACGCAGATGAAGATCGCCCAAGACTGGGGGTACCAGGGCCAAACGGGAGTCTTGCCGGTCGAGGATTTCATGCAAGATTATTTCGAGCACACTCGTTCGGTGCGCTACGTTTCGGGATTTTTCGACGACGACAATCGTGCCCATTCACGAACCGCGATGGTCCTTGAGCGAGTATTTTCGCGTCGCCTTGATGATCACATCCGCATGGGGCCGAGTCAGATTTGGGTGGATTCCCATGAACTCGATGCGTTCGCGGCGAGCCTGCCTGACGTATTGCGCTTGATGCAGTTCGCTAGCGAAAACCAGCGATGGATCGCCCATCCGACGTGGCAAGCCATCCGGCAGACCATGCTCGAACGTCCACCGAGCCCACCCGACCCGACCAGTGTGAGAGCTTTCTTGGGTCTGCTCAGCCAGCCCGGTCGACTGGCCCCGTTACTCCGCAGACTGCACGAACTGCGGATCATCGAACAGCTCATTCCCGCGATGCGGCGGTGTCGCGGCCTGTTGCAGTTCAACGCCTACCACAAATTCACCGTCGACGCCCACTGCATTAAAGCCGTCGAAGCGGCCACGGAGTTCGCCGAGCAGGACACGGTGATGGGCCGGCGGTATCTCCGCATCAAAGACAAAACACTTTTGCACCTGGCGCTGCTGATCCATGATCTCGGGAAAGGATACGAAGAGGATCACAGCGAGGTCGGGTTCCGGATCGCGGGCGATGTCGCCGATGCCTTTGAACTCGAAACGAGTCAAAAGGAAACCTTGCAGTGGTTGATCCATCGACATCTCCTGATGATCACCGTCGCCTTTCGGCACGATCTCAATGACCCGGATGTGGTGCATGGATTCGCCGCGGAAGTTGGCTCGGTCGGGCGTCTCGAACTCCTGCTCGTCCACAGCGTGGCTGACCTGATTGCGGTCGGTCCCGATGTGCTGACGGACTGGAAGATGAATTTGATGGAAGATCTCTACCTCCGCACCCGGCGATACTTCGAAACCGGAAATCTTCCCGGTGAAAATGATCCCGAACTTGATTTGCACCGCGACGAAATCATTGCGTTGGTTCACGAGATGAGTGGCGATGAGTCGGCGGTTTCATTGGTCAAGGATTTGCCCCTATCGCTTTTGCGTCACCGCAGTAGTGGGGAAATTGCTAGCAAATTGATTGAGGTCGGCAAGTGGCTCGACGAGGATAAGGGCTGCTACTGCGCGGGAGTGATAGCCGCCGACGAAAGCGAAGTTCGCTACAACGTGGTCGTACGGCAAGGGGAACGACGCATCGGGACGTTTGCCCGCATCACCAGCGCCCTGTACGCCTGCGGATTGACGATTTTCCGAGCCAGTATTGAAACCGTCGGTGAAGACTTGCTGTGGGATTCTTTCTGGATCAGCGATCCCGACTACGCCAACAACCCGCCTCCGCATCGTATCGACAAGGTGTGCGGCCTGATTCGCGATGCACTTGATAATCCTGATGCACCACTGCCGGCGGCACGAAACGTATGGAAAACCAAAGATGAGAACGAACCGGAGAGTGTTCTGCTCCTGCCAACAAAGATCATTTTTGACAACGATACCTTTGACCACCAAACGATCCTCTCGTTGTTTACCTACGATCGACCCGGCTTACTCGCCGATGTCGCGTCCGCCTTAGCAGCTCACGATGTCTCGATTCAGTTCGCCAAAATTGATACCCATCTCGATCAGATTGCTGATGTGTTCTACATCACCGACGCGTCATCGCAACCGATCGTAGAGCCGGGATATCAACACCGCATCCGTGAAGCGATGTTGGCGGTGCTCAACCGCTCGGCAGCGTAGCAGGTCAGCATGGCGAGCAGCGCCGTCGGGTTGCCGGTCGTCGGTTCGGGCAACAACGATGCGTCGACGATGGACAATCCCGAGACACCGCGCACTCGGAAATCAGGGCTCGTGACGGAAGCATCCGGTTCGTCACCGATCGCGCATGTGCCGCCGGGATGATAGAGCGTTTGTGCATAACGAGCGATCGCCGCGAGCAATCGACCGTCGTCAGTCCGCCGCCGGCCGGGAACTCTCTCATTACCCAACACGTCGTCGCGAGCGAGTGTCTCGGCTAGTTCACGAACCCAACGGACTCCGTCAAGCAACCCCGCCGCGTCCGCTGGGTCGGTCATGTATTCGCTGTGAATATTCAGTCGGATGTTGCCCGCGTGCATGTTGTCCGCGTGCCCGGCGAGGTCCAGCCACCCACGCGACAGCGGCCGCGTTAACTGCACACCGAGCGTCATCGCGGAGGCGGCGCTGGGTTGCGGGTACCGCAAATAATCCGTTGGCGTGACGTGCAACTGGAACCTCGCGTCACGGTCGAAACCGCCACACTCGGCAATGTTCGACGCCAGGGGTCCAGAACCCTCCTCTTCCCACTGCTCGATCTCCCGCGTGCTTGGCGGTCCCGGGAGGAAGGCCGGTGGGGCGCGGTCGTAGACGACTGGCATGATCAAATGATCGTGCAAATTTCGCCCCACTCCCGGCAAATCGAAACGCGTCGGCAGGTCAGCCCGGGTGAGCAACTCTGGGTCGCCGATCCCGCTGCACATCAGTAACGCTGGTGTGCCGAGTGCTCCGAGACAACTGATCACTCGCGTGTCATGCCCCAGCGGTATCACGCGCTGCTGCTGCTCGTCTCGTAGCGTGACACTGGCGAGCCGATCGTGGGCGATGCACAAACTCTCCGCCGTGGCCCGGATGCAATGTAGTCGCGATGCCGTACCGGGGTCGGCGTGCATCGCATCAATCAATAATTGCTCGGTCGTCCACCGCCGTCCGTTGCGATTGATCCGCCGGTAGGCCGAAAAGGTTCCCAATTCTGGATGCCCATCCACGGCGGATAGAAACTGCTCCGACGGAGGGCTGAGGTATCGCGGGGATTCCACCGAGATCAATTCGTTAGCCCGCTGCCAAGCGGTTTGCATGGCATCGAAATCGAGACCGGCGCGACTCAGACGCTGAAAGTCATCCGCGTGAGGAGGCGACCAAATCATCGCGTTGATACGTCCACTCCCGCCGAGTCCGCGGCCCCGCGGCCACGCCAATGCGCGGCCCGCTAGCGATGCATTGGGCATGGTGGTGTGCGCGTCGTCGTCAGTCGAGCCGAGCAAGTGCAGCCACCGCGCCGGTCGACTGCGGTCGAGCGAGTTTTCCGCCTGCCGCCCCCCCGCCTCGATGACCCAGACGGGACGGTCGGTCCGCGCCAGCAGTTCGTGAGCGAGCAGGCAGCCGCACACGCCCCCACCCAAGATCACATCGCCTTCGAGGCAACGTGGAGCGTCAATGAGAGATAGAGGATCGATGGTGTCGGGCATGAATCTCAGGAAATGAACGTGGCACAGGCTACCTACAAATACTTCGCCAAGGCATCTCCACGCGTTGCTCGCGCGTCCACTTTGGCCGTCGTTTGGCGATCTTCGATCAGCGGCGGTGCGTGGTGCGGCTTGACTCGCGCATCAATCACTAACGGCCCGCGACAGCCCCAGTGTTTGTCGATGACAAATTCGTCGACACCGCCAACGTCGATCGCGGGATTGCTACGCGTGAATGTGGTCCATATCCAATTTTTCAAATCGGCGGCGGCAAACTCCGCATCGTCACACATCGTGATCAACGGAAATGCTTTTACTTCCACTTGCGCCGCAAACGCGGCAGCGAGTTTCGTGCGGTCGGCGGCGCGTTCCGCATCGTCGAACTTGGGTGCGGTGACGGCGAGCACGCCTGGCATCACGAGGCGGGCGCCGGCGAAATCGGCGGGCAGGTTGAGGCTCGCCGGGAGTTCATTGGGTAGTTCTCGCAGTGGCCGCCCCGTCGCTGCGATCACGGCTTTCGAGCCTTGGTTCAAACCCGTGCCAGAATAATCGAGCGTGTCGATCGTCGTACGCGTTTGAAAATGGAGGTCCCTTCGCCAATCCACGCGGCGTAGCATGTGTTGCAAAAACTTGGCAATGTCGTGAATTTCCAGTTCGTCGTCGGGGTCGTCGGTGATCCAGAGATATTTCGCCAACGATAGCTGGCCGTTGCCCAAAATCGCGTTGGCCTGCGTGAGTAGCTCTTGCGGTTCGCTCACGCCGAGATACGGCATGTAGCGCTCGCTACCAATCGCCAATAGCAACGGATGCACGCCAGCCGCGTCGACCGCGTGAACCGCCCGCACGCCGGGAATCACCGTGGGGATGATCGGGTCGGTCAGTTCATGGATCAGTTGTCCGAATGTCGTGTCCTCCTGCGGCGGGCGACCGACGACGGTAAACGGCCAGACCGCATCGTCACGGTGCCACACCCGCTCAACCTTCATGAAGGGAAACGGGTGTTTGAGCGAGTAGTAGCCCAAGTGATCGCCGAACGGTCCCTCGGGCATCGTGGCGGTCGGGTCAACCCGACCGACGATCGCGAAGTCGGCGTCGGCAAAAACGGGGGCATGATCGCCATGAATCATTCGCATCCTCCGCCCCGCGAGTGCCCCGGCAAAAGTTAATTCGGTTAAGCCTTCGGGCAGCGGCATTACGGCGGCCAGCGTCATCGCGGGCGGACCGCCAACCGTCACCGCGATGGGCAAATCCTCCCCTCGCGCGATCGCCGCGCGATGATGCACGCCGATGCCACGGTGGATCTGGTAGTGCATCCCCGCCTGCGATTCAGCATCGTAGTGATTGCCCGATAGTTGCACCCGGTACATACCGAGGTTGGCACGCATCAAGTTCTCCGGGTCGCCCGGATCCATCGTCAGCACCTGCGGCAGGGTGATGAACGCTCCACCGTCGTCGGGCCAGCTCTTCAACTGCGGCAGTTTGGGAAGCCGGCACGTATTCGCCATCACGGCACCGCGACGTACCCGTCGGGGCAGCATCCGCAGCGCCGTCAGCGGCACACCGGCATAGCGCAGCGGACGCTTTGGCAGCGCCGCGGGATCGAGTTTCACTTCGATCAATCGTCGCACGGCATCGAGCGTGTCGCGAAACAGATAGCGAGCTTGATCGAGTGAGCCGAACAGGTTCGATGCCATCGGAAATCGGCAGCCACGCACGTTCGAAAACAGCAGCCCGGGGCCGCCACTGGCGTACACACGTCGCTGGATCTCGGCCATCTCCAGGTGCGGGTCAACTTCGTCGGTGACCTCGATCAATCGATGGTCACGACGTAGATCTTCGACAACATCTCGGGTGCTGCGATGTTTCATTTCACTAGAGCGAGCGGAACCGGACGTCTTTGTACTCCGCCCACATCGCTTTGCCAGCATGGAGTTGCATCGCGAGCACGCCGTCCAACAGAGCTTGCTCGGGAGAATCGGTGAAATCGAGAATCAAGCGACCGTTGAGATAATGTTGAATGTGACGGCCTTTGGCAACGATACGGACATCGTTCCACTCGTTTAGCCGAAACAGTTTCTTGAATTCATCCTGTGTGATGAGCGTCTCGAGCACCTTCTTTTTACCGTCTTCTTGGACGGCCTTCTCACCGACCAAACAAATTCGGCCGCGATTGAGTCCCTCACCATAGATGAACCCAGACACGTTGGGAAAATCCACTTCGTTGCGGATTTCGTGTTGGTAGCCCTTGACCGACCACTCATTGGGCGCTCCCTTGCCGGTGTTGTGCTTGGACCGGTACTGAATTCCGGAATTGTTCACGGCGTTGCAGCGGAAGGAAAGCTGCAATTCAAAATCGGCAGTATGGCCGCCTTGCCAAATCAAAAAGGTATTCCCATGAGCCTTGTTCTCAGCGGTGGTTTCCCCGCGGATGACACCGTCGCGGACCGACCACAGTCGCGTATCGCCGCTCCAGCCTTCGAGGTTCTCGCCATTGAAAATCGACTTCGCGTCAGACGATGTTGACCCCGTAGCGGCACCGCCGGGGGTCTCAGCGAGAATGGGGGTCGCGGCGAACAATAGATACAAACCGGCAAGACTGACTTCACGAATCATCGAGGACTCCAGCGAATTTTTGGGGTGGGCGGGTGACGTGAGGCGGGGAGGAAACCACCGCCTTACACGCGGGCAAGGGAATGATCGTTCACTTGCGGGGAGCCGTATCCTAGTTCAACCGCGCCGCGACGCCATCCCACCGTTACTTGTCGCTCTCTACCTCCTTAACCGCTCGCCAAATGCTCGTCGCTTTGGCTCGGCGATGCCAATCGAACCAATTCTACGCCGTTGAGCCGGAGTATCGCGGTTTCGAGGTACACGCCCACGTGGCCGCGATGAAAATGTTGGTCAGCGAGTGACAGAACAACACGGCCATCGACACTCAGTTCGATGTAACTGCCAAACGCAATCAATTTAACCTCGGCCTGCCCGCGCGTGTCACTGTGCCAAAAACCAGCCTGCAAGGACCGGAACTGCATCATCTGATCCCCGGTGGCTTGCGAATTGGTACCCCAGGCGCGCAACTGAGCGACGCCCTTGTGCAGGTCGAGCGAGAGGTAGTAGCCGTCACGCGTTTCCGAATCGATGCGAAAGACGAGGCCGCACTTTCCGAGACCTTGTAGTTCCAGCTTGGCCTGCATGCGGAAATTTTCTAGCTCGCCATCGAACACGAAAGCTTGAAAGCCGCTCTCGCAGGCTAGTTCGAGGTAGTCCTGGTCCACTCGGCAGACCCGTTCGCTCGGGCCGACATCCTCGATCAGCGGATTGGCACAGCGGACTTCGATTGATTCACGCACGTAGTTATCGATGCCCTCGAAGGTGACCGCTCGCAACAGGCCCGTCTCAGTTTGGAAGAGTCGCTTCGGTGGCGGCATGAGGTTGTCTCGCGTACGGTCGTTACGGTGCATGGAATAAAAATTCCATAGCAGCCAGCCCTTCTCGTCCCGGCAGACGCGGCCCGCGTAGTTGCCCTGCGCCAGCAAAACATTGTCGTGATAACTCTGCCAGCGTTCCCGCAGTGCATTGGAATGCCAGTAGCGTATTTTCGCATCCTCCCGAATACTGCCGATCAGGTAGTGATCGTCATCCAAATGAATCAAATTGGGCACCTCGATATCGTCGTACATACGCGGATGGTGCAGTGGCTTTTGGGCGACGAAATGATGCGGTGCCACCTCTTTCATCAGCGCCACACACCCGCGGCGAACCACCGGACCATGATTGGCTCGGGCGGCCGCCAACAGCCAGCCATCTTTGCCATCGTGGAAGAAAAATGGATCGCGGAAACTGATCCAGTGCCGGCCTTCGTCGAGCGATGCTTCGTAATACTTCGGGTCGGGCTCCAGGGGGAAGCAGCTCTCGCGATCGAAGGGTGCGTCGGCGCGGGGCGCCGGTTTTTTGCGGCTGATTTGCAGGGCCTGTTTGACACGCTCCGGATCCCGCGGCCCGCGATGGTCTACCCAGTGCACGGGGGCCTTTTCCCAGTGAAATAGATCGTCACTCCGCGCCAAGCCGATCCGTTGGTAGTCGCCTTGGTCGCGGCGGGACAAGCCCGTGTAAAACATCCGCCACCGGCCCGGTTGGTGCGGATCGGGCGACACGTGCATCGTCCACAGCATCAGGTCGTCCCAACTGCCCGGTTCACCAATGAACAGCGCGTTGTTGACCCGCCGCCAATTCAGCGCATCCGTGCTGACGGCGTGCGCGATAAAATCGTGGTTCGGCAGCACGAGATGAAAAAGGTGGTACAGCCCATCGTGGTAGAGCACGTCGACGTCGCCAATGGTTTTCCGACTGCCCGTGATTTCGGAAAACATGAGTCGTCCAATCGTTTGAGGAGAAATGAAGTCGATCGCGGGATGTCGTCGCCAAGAGTCGTCGCCAAGAAACGTCCGACTCGACTGGACTTCGTCACTACGAGAACGCTAGAGTGGTCAGGTTCCCATAATACACAGAAATTTCGCTTGTTCACTCAGGAAGGACTCACCGCGTGTTTGTTGCCGCTTCGACTTTATGTTGGCCCGATCTGGAACTGCAGGCTGCGATCGAGTTGCTCCAGGATCTCGATTTCACCGCCGTCGAAATCGCCATCCAAGAATCCATCGGGCCGGCCAAACCGAGCGATTTGCTCCAAGATGAAACCCGGGCCGTCCATATTCTTCGCTCCAGTCACCGGATGGACATCAGCGGCTATCGGGTGGAACTGTCCACGATTGGAGAAGAACACTACGAGCAGTTTCACACGATGTGCCGGATCGCCAAAGCGACCAAAGTAGTCAACATTTCGGTTCCATCGGCTGAAAAAGGCACGCCCTTTAACGAAGAAGTTGAGCATTTGAAGCGGCTCGTGGAAATCGCTGAGGGCGAAGGCGTCCGAGTGAGCGTGCGGTGCATGCTCGGCTGCCTCAGCGAGGATCCCGATACCCTGCTCGTGCTCTGCAATAATATCGACGGGCTGGGCGTTGCCCTGGACCCCAGCGTCGCGTTGATCGCCTCGGCTGGAAACCCCGCCGTGGCCAAGGCCATGGCGGTCGGCAAAGGCTTCGATCAACTGCTGAAATTCGTCACCAATGTCCAGCTTCGCGATACCAGCAAAGACAAATTCCAAGTCAGCGTGGGGCAGGGCGAGATCGATTACGGCAAAATCGTGACCCAGCTCGAACGCGAAAAATACATCCGCGCGTTGACCGTCGACATGGCGCCGATGCAAGGGCACGATCACCGCGTCGAACTGCGAAAACTGCGACGTCTCTTGGAGTCTCTGATTTAGGCATTATTTGTGAATCTCAACGTGCCTCCCGACGGTCGGAGTCGTCGATCGACAATCGTAGCCGGATCGCTCCGTCGGTCCGAGATGGACGATACCAGCGACTGCTCCGCCGACATGGCCGCGCGACTAACTGATCGGCTCGCACAACTCCGAACCAGGTCCGCGCGACACGGTTTACAATGGAACATGACTCCGCCGCTCGCCTACGGTCGGCATCGCGGCCCGGCGCGTTTGAATTCGCGGCGGGCCGCCGTGGCCGTCGGATTGTACCTCGATCCCGAAGCCGGTTGGATTCTCCCGCTCACCCGCCGGCCTCGGACCCTGCGGCATCACGGTGGCCAAATCTGCTTCCCCGGCGGACGCATCGAAGCTGGCGAAACGCCCACCCAAGCGGCACTGCGTGAATTTAGCGAAGAGCTCGGTATCCCCGCCGATGTCGTGGAAATCTGCGGCGAACTGCCGGTGCAGTATGTTTACGCCAGTGACAACGAAGTCACGCCGATCGTGTGCGTACTGCGCAAGCCCAGCGGGCCCTGGCAACCTGATCCTGGGGAAGTCGATGAGGTCATTCATTTGCCTTTGCAGGTGCCCTGCCAGCAGTCTCCAGTCGCCTCGATTTGGTACCAACGGTGCGTCCAGGCCGCAGCGGATCCGGAGACACTCGTCGCACATTTTCGCTTCCGCGCGCCCGCGTTCGAATACCGGTCGCGGCGAATTTGGGGGGCCACCGCGGTGATCCTGGACCAGTTGGCCCAGTGTTTGCTGCCCGATCGGTTCCGCTCGTCCGAGCGAACGAATCTGCCAAGTTGGCCGATTCGTTGTTTTGGCACAACCGAGGCCACTGGTCTACGAACCCCTTCCCGGTAAATTGTGTCCATCCTACTCAACTCTCCCTTTAGCAGGAATCAATCATGGCCTCTGATGCGGTAAAAGAATTCACTGACGACAACTTCGACACCGAAGTCCTCAACAACGACACCGCGGTACTCGTCGACTTTTGGGCACCTTGGTGCGGCCCTTGTCGCCAGATCGCCCCCATGATCGAAGAACTCGCGGCGGAAAACCCAAGCGTCTCGATCGGCAAAATCAATATCGACGAAAATCCAGGTGTTGCGCAAAAGTTCGGCATCAACAGCATCCCGACGTTGCTGCTGTTCAAAAACGGTGAAATCTCCGAAAGTTTCGTCGGCGTCCGCCCGAAAGCGGCACTGCAGCAAGCGATCTCGGCGGTCTGAATTGGTTTTTTTGCAGCCGGGCATTCAAGTTCCTTGGCCGGAATGTCGAATGAACGGGTAGCAACGAAATTGACGCGCCGAAAAGAAAAAACAGGCTTACCTGGCCTTCCTATCCGGAGCAATTTCTGCGAAGTTTATCGGTGCCGCATGTGTTCCCCACAAGAACGTGTGTCTCCGCAGGAAAGCCTGTGGTGAGGTTGGCAGTGATTAACAAGGCGACGTGGCCAAGTGGCTAAGGCGAAGGATTGCAAATCCTTTATTCGTCGGTTCGAATCCGACCGTCGCCTCTAATTTTTGCGGTTGCCTCGGATTGACCGATGTAGCGGGGAAACACAAAATGAGACTTCGCTGACCGCACTCGCTGATCAAGCTGTGCCAGCATCCAGTGGTGGCCCTTCGGCCACACAGCCGCCCTTGTAGCTCAGTCGGTAGAGCAACGGACTCTTAATCCGTGGGTCCTAGGTTCGAGCCCTAGCGGGGGCATAGACGTGCTAATTCCCAGTGTTTTAGGCCCATCAGTGGCCTGATTCACTGGGTTTTTTTGTGCCTGAATCGCTCTGTAGTCATCGGTATTAGCAGGTATGACACCGCCAGTGACACCGCCGTTTGTCGCAGTGTCTTTTCCGACTACCGATGGCGGAGCGGATCGTCTGGAAGTCTGCGGCGCACTCGCCATCGGTGGAACGACACCGAGTTTCGGCTTGGTCGAACAATGCGTCGCCGACTTGGAAATGCCCGTCATGATGATGGTCCGGCCACACGATGGCGGATTTATCTATGACAACGATCACATCGACACGATGCTGAGGGACATCGAAGTCGCAAAGTCGATTGGCGTCCAGGGAATCGTCTTCGGGGCTTTGACAGCCCAGCAAACACTCGATCAAGAAACCTGCCGGCGATTGATCGATGCGGCGGAATCCTTAGAAACGACATTTCATCGAGCTTTCGACCTCGTGCCGGACCCCTTCGCAGTATTGGACGAACTCGAAGCACTTGGCATCAACCGAGTGCTCACATCGGGACAGCGGACAACGGCGTTTGCGGGCGCCCGATTGATCCGTGAGTTGACCGACCGAGCAACCTCGCTCACCGTGTTGGCTGGCGCAGGTGTCAGTGCGGAGAATGCTCGGCAACTGGTCGAACTGACCGGTGTGCGGGAGATCGATGCCAGCGCCAGCGTTCTCGCAACGGACGAGCAAGCACATGGAGACATTTGCTTTGGATCACAACGCCGGATCACCTGCTCGATCAAAGTCCGAGCCATCAAGGACGCGATTGCGAAAATGCCTTTACGCCGAAGGCACGTCGATTTAATTGCTGACAACTTCCATGACCGCTGAAGTGATTTCATAACGACGCCCTCAACCGGGCGACCCTACGGTAGCCCCAGGCAACGCCCTGTCAGCTATACACAACTATCCCGAATGGGATTACAGCCATTAGGCGGTGCTCGCTTCGCTCGACCGTCGGCTAATCGCTATAACGCCTTCGGCGTACCGGTATTTGTAAATAACTGACAGGGCAACCCCCGGGGAAACCCGTCATCAAACGCCATCGCTCACAAATGCTATCATTGTTGGCGGAGACAAGATGATGCGAGCGACCGCCCCAATGACTCTAGCAAGGTAGTTGATATGTCAAAGACTTTTCGTCGTACCTGTAACGTCCCGTCGATGACGATATGCGTCTGGTTAGCAGTGTTCATGTTGCTCGCCAGCACGGCCTCCGCTGAACGGATTCTTCGCGTCTCTCCCGACGGACCGCTGCGTTCGATCGCCGAAGCGCGGGATGAGATTCGGAAACTCCCCGGCGAGCAAGCCGTGCGCGTGGTCGTCTCCGAGGGTGTTTATCCAATCAGTGCCGCGATCGTCTTTACTCCGGAAGATTCCGGAACGGCGGACGCGCCGGTGACCTATGAAGCCGCACCCGGGACTCGTCCGGTGATCTCGGGCGGGAAAGTGATCGATGGCTTTGCAGTGCAGCCCGATGGAACCTGGGCCACGAAGGTTGATCCGAAATGGCAGTTCGAGCAGCTTTGGGTCAACGGACGCCGCGCCGTGCGTGCCCGCGAGCCGGATACGTTTTTCCACTATCTCCTCAACGCGAGGGAAGCGACGGGGGAAACCGAAGGGGCGAGTTCCAAACCGATCGCTCGCCAGACGCTCTACGTCGACCCCAACGATATCTCGACGTTACGCGACCTCTCGGAAGCCGAACGCAAACGTGCCCAGATTCTGCTGTTTCACAAGTGGGACAACACGCGGAAGTTTCTCGATGATGTCGACGTCGACGCTGGCAAGCTCTTCATCTCCGGCGGGAAAATGAAGTCATGGAACCCGCTGACCCGAGACACCGCCTACGTCCTCGAGAATTATCTCGCCGCGCTCGATGAGCCGGGCGAGTGGTTTCTCGACGACAGCGGCACGCTGCATTACATGCCGCGGCCTGGTGAGCAACCCGAGAAGACGAGCGCCATCGCTCCCGTCGCGGACAGGCTGATCGAGATCGCTGGCGATCCCGCTGCCGAGAAATTCGTCGAGCATTTGACCTTCCGTGGTCTCGCGTTTCAGCATTCCGGTTGGCTCACACCCCCGCGGGGTTTTGAACCGACGCAGGCCGCCGCTTCGATTGAAGCTGCCGTGCAGATCGATGGTGCCCGAGATATTACTTTCGATGATTGCGAGATCGGGCATGTTGCCACGTACGGGCTGTGGTTTCGCAGCGGTTGCCGCGATGGCGTGGTCACGCACTGCGATCTCCACGATCTCGGTGCCGGCGGTGTTCGCATCGGCGAAACCCGGATCGCCGCTAACGAGGATGAGCGAACGAGTCACGTCACGATCGATAACAACTTCATCCGGCACGGTGGCCGGATCTTTCCTTGTGCGGTGGGCGTTTGGATCGGGCACTCCGGTGACAATGTCGTGACCCATAACGAGATCGCCGACCTTTACTACACCGGCGTCTCGGTCGGCTGGCGTTGGGGCTATGCGGAGAGCCTCGCGGTCAGAAACCGGATCGAGTTCAATCACATTCACCATCTCGGCTGGGGATGGCTCAGCGACATGGGCGGCGTCTACACGCTCGGTCCGTCGCCCGGCACCAGCGTCAGCCACAACGTGATCCACGACGTTTCGGCATGGGGCTACGGCGGTTGGGGGCTCTACAATGACGAAGGCAGCACCGGCATCGTGATGGAGAATAATCTCGTCTACCGTACCAAGTCGGGCGGATACCATCAGCATTACGGTCGGGAAAACATCATTCGAAATAACATCTTCGCGTACTCCCGTGATTACCAACTGCAGCGCACCCGCGTCGAGGATCACCTGTCCTTCACGCTGGAGAACAACTTGGTCGTTTGGGATTCCGGCAAACTTTTCAGCGGTTCCTGGACCGACGAAAACGTCAAGCTCAATCACAACCTCTACTGGCGCAGCGACGGGCAACCGATTGACTTTAGCGGGATGACTTTCGCGCAGTGGCAGGCGACCGGCAAAGACGCCGGTTCGATCGTGGCCGATCCGCTGTTCGTCGACGCGGCACAGGACGACTTTCGACTGCAGGAAAACTCGCCCGCTGAGAAGATCGGTTTCGTACCCTTCGACGCCTCGCAAGCCGGGGTGTATGGCGATCCGCTGTGGGTCGCGAAAGCGGAGCGCTTGACGTTTCCCGAGATGAAACTGCCACCACCCACACCCGTCTTGTCCTTGCACGAGGACTTCGAAGCCGGTGAGTTGCCCGCCGCAACATCGATCAGCCAGGATGCGAACCGGCCCGGCATCGAGGTTGTCCAAACGGACGCGGCCCGCTCCGGACAATACGCGCTGCGGATGACGGATGCACCTGGTTTATCACGTCGCTTTTTTCCCATGTTCGTCGTTTCTCCGGCGCAAAAGGAAGGTATGAGCCACTGTGCTTTCGCGCTCAAACTCGGAGCCGGGGCGGTGTTTCAACACGAGTGGCGAGATCGTTCGCAGCCGTACCGTGTGGGGCCGACGCTATGGATCGAGAACGGCAAACTTCGCGCGGCCGATCGCGAGTTGCTCACTTTGCCAGAGGACAAATGGATCGAAATCGAAATCGTTGCCGCACTTGGCGAAGCCGCCCGAGAGTGGGATCTCGTCGTGACGCTTCCGGACGCTGAACCGCAGCGGTTTGAGAAACTTCCCAACGGAAACAAAGAATGGCAGACACTCGATTGGCTCGGTTTTATCAGTCAAGCCGACGCCGCCGCAGTCGTCTGGATCGACGATCTCGAACTGACAAACACCCCGTAGCGAAAGTCGCCAAGATTTTCGGCACTCGCCATACTGAAGGTCTTTTCGGGACGTCGGCTGAGTGACTGATCAAACCAATCGTATTCCATCCTGCTCAATCGCGATGACCTTCGGTTTATACAGACCGCTAGCGCCAAAATGGCTAATCAAACCGAAGCACTTCCCAACACCTGCTTAAAATGGATGTGATACCGCTTTCGACCGCCGAGCTCGTGTTAAGATTGAGATTCCCTCCACTGCCTTCCTTCGCCCGCGTGTGACTATTCGATGCATTTCCCCCAACGCCAACTGCGTTTTGCTGCAACTGCGAATTCTTTTAGAATCGGCTTCCCACTTGCATTCCTGTTGGCGGGCCTGATCGCAGGGGCCAGCCTGAGCACTGGGGCGGGCGCCCAGGAGTCCGACTCCGCAGTGGCGTCTGACAACCCGATCGCGGGCAATGCCGAAGTCGCGGAAATCATGCGGACTCGCCCCGGTCGTGGCGTGATGCGAGACGACTCGCAACCCACCGCCGTCGATGTGGCGGTGACCCAGTTTGACATTCTCGAAGGGCTTGAAATCGAAGCCGTGGCGGCTGAACCGGATGTTTCCCAGCCGCTGTTCGTCTCCTGGGACTCGCGCGGCCGGATGTGGGTGATCCAGTACCGGCAGTACCAATTTCCCGCCGGGCTGAAGATCGTTCGTTATGATCAACACCTGCGAGCCGTCTTTGACCGCGTCCCCGAACCACCGCCGCACGGCACGCCGGGCGCCGACAAGATCACGGTGTTCGAGGACACCAATGGGGACGGCGTCTATGACACTAATAAAGATGTGATCACCGGCCTGAACATCGCCTCGTCCGTCCAAACCGGCCACGGCGGGATCTGGGTTTTGAATCCGCCGTACCTATTGTTCTATCCCGATGCCGATCAAGACGATGTGCCCGATGCGGAGCCCGAAGTTCACCTCTCGGGATTCGGATTGCAAGACACGCACTCGGTTGCCAATAGTTTGACCTGGGGTCCGGACGGATGGCTTTACGGTTGCAACGGCAGCACGACGGTCGGCGACGTCAGCTCGGCGGTCACCAAGGGCGTTCGCTTTCAAGGCCAGTGCGTTTGGCGCTACCATCCCGACACCAAAGTGTTTGAAATCTACGCAGAAGGAGGCGGCAACACCTTTAGTCTCGACATCGATTCGAAGGGGCGTGTGTTCACCGGCACCAACGGTGGCAACACGCGTGGCTACTATTTCCCCCAAGGCAGCTACAGTGAAAAAAACTGGGGCAAACATGGTCCGCTGACCAATCCCTACGCCTTCGGATACTTTCATGCGATGAAGTTCGAAGGGGACGGACGACGCTTTCCACAAGCGTTCTGTATTTACGAAGGAGGACTGCTGCCAGCGGAATTCAACGAGAATATCATCGCACCGAATTCGCTGCACAACCTGGTCTGGCGGAGCCAGCGGATTCCCGACGGATCGACTTACCGAACCGTTGATCTGCCGAACTTGCTCGAGACTTCTGACCGCTGGTTTCGTCCCGTCTATGCTGGCGTCGGCCCCGACGGAGCCGTCTACATGGCCGATTGGTACGACAGCCGGCTGAGCCATGTTAGCCCGGTCGATGATTGGCATAAAGACAGCGGACGCATTTACCGTATCGTGCCCGAAGGCCAGACGGCCAACTATCAACTGGGTGACCTCAGCGGCGC
>JBDNIG010000379.1:0-5772 GCA_041688415.1 Rhodopirellula sp.
CGATAGGTTTGCAATTGCGACTGCAATAGTTCGATGTCCAGTGGAATTGCAAAGGGTTCTGAAACGATTTGCAATTCGTCGGTCGTGATCGGTTGGGACGCGCTGAGTGCGTTGTCGATTCCGGCTGCGATCGCATCGGCAGTCGGTTCGGCTTTACCAATCCAGATTTTGCCGTCGCCGGGATTGACGTCTCCGGCATGACCTTGCAGAAAGCCCGGTGTGACACCGTGTTTGGCTTGAATTTGCTTGGCCACCAAGCCAACCCAATCCGGCCCCGCCAGACCGTCTGAATAGCAGACCGGATGGCAGGAAAAGTGATACCACAGCGCATCCTGCTTGCCCGCGCGAACAAAGCGTAGCAGATGCAAGGTGGTGTCCAGCCAGCGGTCGGCATCGCTTGATTGATCGTCGAACGCTTGCTCGGTTTTCCAAGTGGAATTGGTGCGGTTAAAGTTTCCGCCTTCGACCTGGCTTTTACCCAAGTGCAGTTGGGCAGTAGACAAATCCTGTTGTGCTTGCTCAACCGCCTGAACTGCGAGGCTACAAACCTGTTCCTGATACGCTTCCGGCACGGCGCCCCACTGACGCAGGAAGCAAAAGGTGGGCGTCGAATGGGAATGTGTCGCACAGATTCGCACGTTGGCGGCGGGGATCCCGGTTCGCTCGGCCACCTGTTGTTGGACCTGCCGGGTGAAGTCAGCCGACAGCGTCAAGATATCCAAGGCAACGATGGCGACCGATTGATCTTGGATTCGAAGCACCAAGGCCCGTGCTGCGGTCTCTTGACGAATCCCCGTGATGACTCGTTCTTTGCCGGGGGGTCTGTGAAAACCAGCAAGCTCAATCCCTAGCGGCGGCGTCGTGTCGACAACCGACTGGCCGATCGCCAGAGGTGAGTCCCGGCTTTGCGCCGCCAATGCGTGTGGCAGGATGGCAGTGGAAGCGACTGTTGCAGCAGCGCTGGAGAGCAACTCGCGACGACTCAGCGGGAAGTCGCGACGAACGTTGTTAGGAGAGTTCATTTTAATTCTCATCGGTTGAAGTGGCGGGCGGGGAAGCACGTTTAAAAAGTTCTTGCAGTGTAACTCGAGACGCAGCACGTTTTCCTGTCCGATGCGTCAGCGACGGAAAACCGCGTGAACCCCCTCTCTCTTACAAGTCGAGTATGTCTTGTGATTTCATTCGGTGGAATTGCCTATCCTAACCCGAACGCGTAAGCGAGGGACGATAGCTTGAGTCCCTCGCTTACGCGTTCGGGTTAGGAAAAAGCTGAACAACGAGTTATGCCGAATGATTTCTCCAGGAGTGCTTAAAACGGTGCCCTCAGGGTCGACTACATTGGCAATGCAAAGTCGTGCTGGTTGTCACCTTCTTTGATCTCGACCGTCATTTTGCTGGCATTGTTAAATTTCGCAGGAATGAACTGTTCGGTGCCCTCAATCATCGTGCCGGGAGGATGGGGACGCCCCGCTTCAACCGATCCGAGATGCTTGATTCCAAAGATTTGAACGGAGTGGGTCGCGAGAATCGCTCCCTCTTCTTTCGGCACCGCGTACTTGCCCGCGACGATCTTGGCGGTCGTCGCAGGCCCCTCGCCTTGCGGAATGAAGTTGATCGTGCCGTCTTCGACCGGCGTGCCCTTCCAAGACACGCTCCCCTGGACTGCGGCACGTGGTGGCCCAGAGTCCCCACAGCCGAGTGTTAGAAGCATTGCCGCAGCAAAGGCAACGAGTGAAACGACTCGGCCCGCTTGTGTTCTCGCGGTTACACCGCAATTAGCTGCACCAACAGTAGTGTCAAAGTGATGGTTCATGTGATGTCTCGAGGGTTCCAAAAAATTCAATTGATTCCGGGATTTCTATTACCAAAAGTGTTTCTATTGAGCACGTCGTCACTATTTTCTCGGTGTAACCACGTAGCAGCGTCTCTCCGAGACGCTGAGAACTACGAGTCTCGGAGAGACGCTGCAACGTGGGATTCTGCCGAATCAGCACGGACGATCTGCTTAGTATTCGGCAAGCACGTTGCCATCTTCAGGAGTGCCGAGCTGTTGCCAAGTTAGCAGGTTGATGGATTCGCTGACCGTGCGCACGCTGCCGTCGACCAACCCCACATTGACGATGCCCGGATGGAGGCTGCGAGCAGCCTGCACTTGGGAGCGGTCTCCATGATAGGTGTACCCGCTGATGCAAGGCGCGCGGTCAATCGACTGACAAAAAGACCCGCGAACTAGGTCAGGTACATTGCTATTGGGGCTTTGATTGTGCTGATACAGAGGGCCTTCGGGGTAGTGCATCACGCCACGGAAATCGTCACCACGAGATTTCAGCAACTCCGCAATCATCGCCGTGTTGCTGGTCCCATCCAAGATGTCCTTCATGTTTTTAGAATCGTTTTGACCGAACACACCCACAGGGCCTCGAGCAGCAGCATTCATGGTGTCGGTGTACATCGGGCCGATGCCATTGTTCCCCGCATAGTTGCCCCGCGCCCAACTACCGAGTGCTACCTTCACCGTAACATCCGAGGGACAGGTCATGGTCGGCAGGAAGGTTTTGGTTACTAATGTGACCCCCGTCCCAGGAGTGCCGTAGCCAAAAAAGTCCCAGTCCGTAATCTCGCCATACAGTGCCGATTGCTCGATAAATGGCAGAATATGTGTGACCCAAGTTGACTCGTTCGGCGAGGGATCGGCCGCCCAAAAGTAGTAGCCAGCAGGGAAATTCCGATGGGTGTCGTGGTAGTTATGCAACCCCAACGCGATTTGCTTCATGTTGTTGCTGCAACTCATACGCCGGGCAGCTTCACGAGCGGCTTGCACCGCAGGCAACAGCAACCCGACCAACACGCCAATAATGGCAATCACAACCAGCAGTTCCACCAGAGTGAATCCTGGCGAGACGACACGGGCACGGCGGTGCGGCGTGGACGCACCAGATGACTTTGCCGGATGCAGGCAAGGTTCTGGGCGTGATTCGGGCGAGCATGCGTCCACTCTTCGTAGGAAACAGTGCATTTGTGTTGGCGTCATCAGAAAAAAGCTCTCAAAGTGGAAAAGGAAAAGACAAGGAAAAGTTTTGCTCTCGAAATCAATCCGCGATCCGGTGCATTCGAGTGCACCGATAACGGCGTCCTTTCAATTGTGAAAGGTTAAGAAAATGCGGTGTCGTCGCATCAAGCGTGCTGGAAAGCGGTTCGCTGCCCAATCGACACCTGAGGAGGGCAGGCTGACGGCGCAATGAACAATGACAGAACGCTCAGGCCGGGAAAGCACTATCCCTTCGACGTCGCGTCTGACAAATCGTGATACCATTTCACCTGACCCTGTATGAGCGAGTGATGCCGACCTCGCAGAGGGGCGATTGTATGCAATATACAGGACACGGAATCCGGTGTCAACGAGCTTTCTGCCATAATCAATCGGATTGCGGGTATTTGAATCCCGTACTCGATGATTTGGTTTTGCGATTCACGTTGAGAATCTGAACGAGACACGCCAACAGGGAACGCCCCATCGGCGATCGCGTGCGAAAGCAGCCTCGTTTAAGCCAAGGTCACTGTCATTGTCCGGCCGACTGCGGTGCCCGCGAACCCGCTTGGCAGGCGGCAATCACAAAATCAAATGCACGCTTCGTGTCGTCGTAGTTTGTGCTGTGGCCTGTCTCGGGGCGATGGATGCCTAGCACTTTTCGAGACTGTTTGCGGAAACTTTCGATTAGGCGCTGAACACTTTCCGGCGGTACCGTCTCGTCTCGACCGCCCGTGGTGGCAGCGACTGGAATCGTGAATTTTTCGGGGAAAAACTCTGCACTGCGGCGGTGATACTCTGCAGGAACCTCCCGCTTCGATCCGCCAAACGATTTGCTGAACGCGTCCTGGAATCCTTCGTACTCGACATGGCTAGCGGTACCGTTACAACAGCTTCGCTCCGCCGGTGTATTTTTTCACGACGTCGCGATCGAGGTCGAGCCCGAGACCGGGACGACTAGGAATGGCGAGCATGCCATCGGAATCGAGTTGGAACGCGTTCGCACTCATTTCGTCGATCAACGGCGAGCCGGTTAAGTACTCAACGAGATCCGTACCTGGGAAGGCCGAGGCAAGGTGCAAATCGGCAGCCAGTCCGACGGCGGTATTCCACCCGTGTGGGATGAAGCGGATACCGTGCTCTTGGGCGATCCAGGCGATCCGGCGCTCTTCGCTAATCCCGCCGACCTTGGTAACGTCCGGCTGGACGATGTCAAGCGCTCGAGCGGTCATCCAAGGCATGAAGGCTTGGCGGCGCGTGAGTACCTCTCCCCCTGCGATCGCAACCGGTGAATGCTCGCGGAGCTTGGCGTAATCTTCGATGGCGTCCGGGGGCAGAGGTTCTTCGAACCAGTGCACGTCATACTCGGCCAACATCGCTGCAGTATTTCGTGCCCACTTGTAGCCGTTCGGCCAAAACGCATCGCTGCCGCCGGCATCCACCATCAAACGGCAATCGTCACCGACCGCTTCTCTCGCGGCTTGGACGATCGCGCGATCCGTCGCTGCACTGACGCGCCCGAACGGTCCCCAGCCGATCTTGAATGCTCGAAATCCCTCGGCCTTTACCGCTAACAAGTGATCACTTAGTTTGCTCGGCTCGTCCATCAGCAACGAAGCGTAGGGTTGCACACGATCGCGATAACGTCCGCCTAATAAGCGGCCAACCGGTTGCCTGGTTGCTTGACCAAGTAAATCCCACAACGCAATGACGATGCCACTGATTGCATGCGTGATCGAACCGCCGCGACCGAGCCAGAACGTATGTTGATGTAGTTTCTCGCTGACACGCTCCGGCTCGAGCGCATTTTCGCCCCGATACAATGGCTCAAGCAGCGTTAATGCCGCCTGCACCAATGCATCGTTGGTGAACACGCTGCCCAGCCCCACGGCACCTTCATCGGTATGGACTGCAATCAGAGTATGGACACAATCGTCAGGGCGCAGTTCACTGCTCCAGCCACCCGCGGGCGTTGCGCCGCGCAGACCCGCGCAGCGTATTTCTCGAATTTTCATAAAATCTTTAACGTTGTCGTTGAAAACAGCGGCTTAATTTGTGTTAGAGTCAGCAATTCTCCCAAGAGCCAAGCGATCCAGATGACCAGAGATTCACTACAGTGAATATTCAAATTGTCCATTACAAACACCCAACCTGCGTCGGGATCTGTTTGAACAAGGTTGTGAAGATGACGCAGGAAGTCTTCTTCAGTACGAGTCGTTCCGATCGTTGTCGTCAGTAACTGCCCAGTGACCACGTGCCAGTTTCCAATCAAGCACAATGTACCGTGACGCTTGTATTCGTATTCGATTCGTGCGGGCTGTCCCGGCTTCATTGGAATCGTCTTCTCGATTCGCTCGGTCGCTTGAATGCCGGGCATCTCATCGATCGAGATGGTATGCGTATTGGCTTGGAAATACAGATCTGGAGCGTCCAGGTAGGTCTGGCAAACTGTGTGTACCTGTTGTGCAAAGATCTCTGGATCTTTCTCTTTTGTGTTCAGCCAATACTTGTTTCGATGGGGTTGAAGGTCAGCGTCGCGCAGGTAGCAGTCGACTTGGCTGACGGAAATCGAGGGGACGATTTGTCGCTGGATGACTTCGTCAGTTAACTCGCGCCTGGTCCAGTTGTCGATTGGTCGATTCGAGAGTTCAGGACACTCACAAGCCACAGCCAGAATTTGCGTCACTTGTTCAGGAGTAAATTTCCCTGGTGATCCGCTGCGTGGGGCATCGCTTAGGACTTGC
>JBDNIG010000380.1:0-1698 GCA_041688415.1 Rhodopirellula sp.
ACGATCATGGAAAAAATTCAAGATTTTCAACCCTGCGGGTTGCGGTCATTGAAGACCGTCGCTTCGGGGTCGAAAATGCCGATCTCGGCCAGTAACCGTAGGTGCGCTAACGCGACCTACGGCTAATGGCTGAAATCCCTTTGGGATGAAGAATAACTTGTGGGTAACTGAAAGGACATCGCCTGGGGTTTACTCGCCCCAAGATCCCGCACCTACCGGCCACGTCCAGCGTCGCTCGCGGCGGTGCTGACGCGTGGGGACTCGAGCACGCTCGGGCTTTGCACAATCGGCGTCGGTGCGTACTGGACTTGCCGCAAGTCGCTTCCTGACGGGGCGCCATCGATCAGACTCTGCAGTTTCATTTTTGCGGTGGGTTCGTCTTGAGCTTCGGCACCTGGCGGGCTGCCCCAAAACCAACGTCGATCGTCATTGCCGGCGATCTTCAATTGCACGATAGGGTTCTGTCGCAAATCGCCATACACACCGATGCTGGTAATGTCGAGTGTTTCACGGTACGGATGCAGGATGAACGCGAGCAGGGCGGCCGCTTGGACCCGTGAATCACCAAAATCCGCGCCCTCACCACCCGTCGGATAGGCACCGGGAACAATGATGTGGAGGAAGTTCACGGTCTCGGCGCGTGAGAAGTCGCACGTTGGCAGCAATACGCCCTCGCCGTCGATGGCAAAGAAGGCGGGTCCGTCGTATTTCGGATGGCGGCTGATCACGTGTACCATCGCCACGGGTTGACGATACTCCAACCGCACGTCGAGACGCCCGCCGGCCATTTTTCGCACCCCCACGACGCGGCGGACCCAAGCATTCGAGGCAAACGCGGAGGCTACCTTGGCACACGCCTGTTCGTCCATCAGCGACAGTTGGTCCATCGCCGCATCGCGATAAACGGTTTTGATAATGTCTGAATGAACGTAGGTGGGCGGTGACGTGACGTGAATCGCACCGGCCTGGACGCCGTAATATTTATGCGCCACGTAGTGGCTTCCCCACTGCTGCCAAGCAACGTATCCGGTCACCAACAACATCGCTGGCCACAAGATGGACAACACCGCCGGCGCAGCCACCAACGAAGCGATCCAGCGGATCTTCGATGGCGACGTTTCCGCCTCGGAACCCCGTCGGCGTTTCGTCGAGGCTCGTTTGGATGGTGTCGATTCGCTCACGTCGCGGCTCTACGTCCTTGCAGGAAAAGCGACTCGGGTTGGTTTTCAGACTTTCAACTACCAAATCTGCAGGTTCAACCGCAAGTCAATCCCGGTTTGCAAGAGCACTTGTTCACGCACCCGGTCAATTAGTCTCAGACACTGGTCGCTGGTGGCATTTTCATGCGCGACGAGATACTGCGGCACCGACAAATCCAGCGAAACGTCGCCCTCCCGCAGCCCGGACAGCCCCGTGTTGACGATCAGATCACGGGTCGACATCGAATCGGGATCAATGAACGGCATCACAATCCGGGCGGTATCGGCGGGCCGTCGTTGCCCCCGATGGATCCACAATTTCTGCATCCGTTTGGTCAGCGCGGACACCTCTCGGGGCTCGAGCTCAAATTCGACGTTGAGCACGACGAAGCCATCGAGCGTCGATTTGCGGTGTGAAAAACCGGCTTCGTCGGCGGACAGTGTTTTGGCCATTCCGGCCTCATCGAGCACGTCGATGGAGCGGACGACTGAGCCGATG
>JBDNIG010000381.1:0-5390 GCA_041688415.1 Rhodopirellula sp.
CAATAAGGTGGTGGACATGTGCGTTCTTTCAAAGGATGACTTTAGAAATCTCCCTGACAGAATGGCATGTCCACGCTTTTTTATCCATACACCGTACTTTCAGCATCCTTCAGTCCTGCGCACGCTTCAGTCGGATGAGCCGTTATTATTTCCCGCTCGATCCTTACTCGCCGTTCGAACTGGGATCGACTTGCAGGCTCGCGAGGTAGGCGACGAGATCGCGGAGCTCTCTGGCGGAGACCAGTTCGGCGAGCCCCAATGGCATCGACGATAGACCTTTTTTGCGGGCGACGATCAGGTCTTTTTCAATTCGGTGGTGGACGCCATCGGCGGCGATCAATTCCACCCTCTCGTCGTTTTCGGATGCGATAATGCCGGTGAAAACATTTCCGTCCTCATCGGCGATGACCGCGGTCTCATAGCCTTCGGCGATCCGGGTGTTGGGCAGACAGATCGCTTCGAGTAGTTGACGACGGTTGAGAGTCTTGCCGATCGTGGTCAATTTTGGACCGACTTCACCGCCCGTTCGATCGACTTGATGGCAGCGCACGCACGACAACTCTGTTTTTCCAAAGAAGAGTTGCTTGCCGGTTTCGGCATCGCCACCTTCGAGGGAATCGAGCCATGGCGCCAGTGGCTCGGAGGCTTGACTTTTTTGTTCGAAGTCCGCAATTTTCGCTGTCGCATCTGGCAACCGACGGCGAACCGCTTCGGCCACATTGAGTCGCACGTCGCTGGGCAACTCACCGCTGAGGTATTTCTCAAGCCCGGAGGCCAGTTGCTCTTTCGCACGCGGTGAGTCGTTTGCCGCGATCAAGTCCCAAGCCAACCCGCGCACCGGTTGACTCGAGCTATTGGTAGCCGCGATCAATCGTTCAATCGAACCCGCCGCATCGTACCGGCCGAGCACGTCAAGGCTCGCCAGAACGATCTTGATCGGTTGTTGCCGATCGACTTCGCGGGCAAGTGCGATGGCGGTCGCCGGTTGCAACCGCGCCAGTGCCGTCAACGCTGCGGCACGCGTGGACGGATTGAGCGTCTTGTTGGCGAAACGTTTGACCAGGTTCGGGGCAATCTTGACAATGCCGAGCGTCGAGCCAACGTCGATCGCTTTCTCACGCACCGACTCGCTGGCGAGCATCAATTCTTCGATCCGGCCAGTCAATGCGGCCTTGGCAATCGAATCGTTCGCGGTGGCCGAAACGCGTGGTTGGCCCGGTCGCGGCTTGGTTCCCAGTGTCGGTCGCGTTGACAACGGGCTGTACCGGTTCGTCACGCGGCACAATGGATCCGGCTCGGCCCAATCCGCCAGCGAATCGATGGCTTCGATTCGCGCCCACTCCGGAGAGCGATCCGACGCCGCGAACTCAGCAATCGCTGCGGCGGCTTTCATCGTGCCAGTCCGAAACCCCGCCGAGAGTACCCGCCGTAGCAGCGGCTCGGAATCGATCGGAAGATCCGGCTGGCTGATCATTTCCGCCAACCGTTCTTGCGCCACCGGGATGGGGGCATCATGAATCGCCATCGCCGCTTCGGCGATCACCAGCGTATCCGCGTCGGATAGAAACGCGGCGACTTTTTCGCTGCGACGATCTCGTAGCGCCGCCACGACCGCGCGGCGGACATCCACCGACGGATGGGATTGGAGATTGACGAGCGCGGGGACATCGGGCACCGCCGCCAAGAAACGGATCGCGGCATGACGCAGGGCTGGATCCTTGTTCGCGTTCACCTCGAGTCGCCCCAGCACCGCGGCCATCGCGGGATCGACAAACGCCTTGTCTGCGGGTTGCTTATCGATGGACATTAAGCTGGCCAGTCCCATGATGGCATGGTAGGCGGCGCGGGAATCTTTGTCGTCAATGGCGGCGACGAGCTGCTCGATCGAATCGATGTCGCGTTGGTCAGCGGCGAGGCGGCATGCGGCAGCGCGAATCCAGGGGCTGGTATCCTCCTGACCGCTGCGCAGCGCAGCCAACACGCGTTCACGCAGGTCAGCATGCAGCCGCACCGCGTGTTCGGCTCCCCAATAACCGTGGAGTCGAAAGCGAGGATCGAGCGTCGCATCGAGCGCAACCTTGATCAGCGGTTCAATTTCGCCTCGGCGTGCTAGTTCCCACTGTGCCGCCAATCGCACGCGGCGATCGATGTGCGTCAGCCGCCCCGCCAGCTCCCCCGCGTCGAGACTCTCGACATCCCCAGCCAATAGCTCACGGACCTCGGCGACGATTGGCGCGTCACGTTGGCTCGGATCGGTGATGCGATAGATGCGGCCTTTGCCCAAACCCTCCCAGCCGTCGACCCAATCACTGACGAACAGCCCACCACCGGGCCCGAAGGCGACGTCGGTGGCCAAGACATTCCACACCGGCTGGTTATTCTCGCCGAGTGAGTAAAAAGCGCCCGACTGGTTCAGTTCAAACGAGCGAATCCCGCTATTGCTCGGTCCGCCACGGAAATCACAGATCAAGAACCGGTTTTTCAACGTGTCGCCGAACCCGGTGCCGGGATAAAACGCCAATCCAGAGGGTCCATCGGTAAAGTTCGCAATCGGCGGGACGAGGTGCGCGGGCTGATCGTTGCGATGCGGTTCCCAAATTTTCTGTCGACCAAAGGGACCGCGATCAGGCAGGTATTGGTAGTACATTCGCCAACCGCTATCACCGCCTTTGAGCAACTGCACGATGCGGGATTTATCGCCGCTGTCACTGTTGTTATCGACGGTGAACCAGTCGCCGTAATCGTTGAAAGCGAGCTCCTGGGGGTTGCGAAGCCCGTGCGCGAACACGGTCAAATCGCTGCCGTCGAGTTCGCAGCGAAAAACGGCCCCTTGGTCGGGTTGAGACAGCACGCGACCGTCCGGCGTGGAGATGTGATAACCTCGATCGCCGATCGAAAAATACAGGCGGCCGTCGTATCCCATCGTGAGCCCGTGCAGATCGTGACCACGAAATGCCACGCGCACTCCATAGCCGTCCGACAACACAGCCCGCTCGTCAGCGACGCCATCATCATCGAGATCCGTCATTCGCCACAGTTTCGGGATGCACGTGTAGTAAACATCTTTACCGTGGGCCAACACGCTGGCTCCGGTGCCTTCCTCGAGTGCGTGGAAGCCGTCTACAAAAATCGTGCTCTGGTCCGCTTTGCCATCCCCGTTTTCATCGACCAAGCGGCGGATGCGATCCTCCTGCTGAGCATACGCCGCGGCGCCGTCACCGAGCAACCGTTTGTGATAGTCAATGCGATCCTGCACCGTTTCGGCGGCGAGATCAGCGAGCACCCAGGCCTCGTCGTGCGCGCGGTTGTCGGTCACCCCGCGATCTTGGCGAAACGTCTCGCAAACGAACACGCGGCCCCGGGCGTCCACGTCAATGGCGACGACGTTGGCGATATCGGGTTCCGCCGCAAATAGCTCGATCCGCCACTTCGGTTCGATGCGAATTGCCGACATCGCTTCGGCCGGCTCATCCGAGGCCGGTGCCACTTTGGCAACTGCGGCGCGGGTCGATGTTGCCCGCGCTGGATCGACCGCATTCACCTTGACCGCAGTCTGGCTCAGGCCAGCGATCGCCAACAGACAAAACAAAAATTCTCTTTGACAGCGAAATAAGGTGGTCGAGCGATCAGCACGGGGAGGCGATAGTTGCGACATAAGACGAGTGGATTGCGAAGGATGAGCGGCGATTCCGCCGCAATTGTCGTGGGGTCAAACCAGACAATCCCGGCAACATGCACTAGGATACCTGTCCCGAGCGTCAGGGAACATGATTGCAGCCGCAAAATTTGATAAACGAACCCAATCCGCCCATGCCCCGCCCCGCTTCTCCCAACGGCGATGCCTCCGACAATCCCGTACCTGGTGAACCGGCGGCAAGCGATGCCCCCGTGCGCCGCGGCAGCCCGTTTGCGAAGTCTCCGCAGCAGTCAGCATCCGATGCGCTGCCGATATCGGGCATGGAGCCAGCATTTGATCCCGAATGGGGCGTTTTGCGGGCGGCCAATTGGGCGTCGGCCTGGGTCGCGATCTGCGGTCTTGCCTGTTTGCAAATGTTTCCAGGTGGTGGCGTGATCGTCGCCGCCCTCGGCTGCGCCCTCGCGACGATCGGGCTGTTTTCGTCTCGCGCCCTCCTCGCCGGAGGGCTGTTGGCCCTGCACGCGTGGCTCTTTTTCGCGTGCTATCAAAAGCTATTCTGAACGCCGCGGGATCTTTCGCAAGATCCACTACGAAACGCCGTTCGTTACGCTGCTTGGAGGGACCGGTGCTGGGCCGCGTACTCGACCCACTGAGTGACCTCAGCCAAATCGGGCAATGCGCCACCGCGAGCGATCCGTTTGCCTTCGCTCGAATGGGCGATCGCATCGACAAGTTCGAACAACTCCGGCGGATCGCACGCCGCCAATTCCTCCGCGGTGGTGACGCCAGCGGCCACTAAGAACTGAGCGTCGTGGCCACGCATCATTGGCACGCGGCATACGAACGTGGTTTGCTGTTGCCACTCGATCACCGTGGATGCTTCGACCCGACGGTGATTCAAGTTCTCAGCAATCTCGGCGGCATCGGTTTGCAACAGATCGTCCACCGTAACGATTCCGATTTTGTTCAGACGTTCGGCCATGCGAGGCCCGATCGATGGCGCGTCGACGACGTCATCGGCGCGTTGAAGGTAGAACCGCAGCGTGGTCTTCGTCGACTGTTCCGCACGATCGCGTGAACGGGTCCGACCGCGCTGCCCGCGATCGACCGGTTCGGACGTGTCACGCTGCGTTCGCGTTGATTGATTTCGCTCGGTTTGTCGCCGCGAGTTTCGCTCGGCGCGCCGTGACCGTGTCGTCGCTTCACTGGTCATGCGGTAGGACGCTGGGCTGTGCGGCGTCGAAGTCGACGTGGCAGTCGATTCACTGGATCGGCCGTCCCGGTTCTTTCCCGACCGACGATGTTGACTTGATTTGCGGCCCGTATCGTAATCGCGGGTGAGTTCATCGAGATCATCGACAATCCGATCGGCGCGGCGTTCGACTTGGACTTCATATCGTTCTTGGTCAAAGTCATCGTCCGTCAAATAAACATCGTCGTTTTCGACATCACGCGTCGGCGCCGCTGCATCGGCACGGCGGCGTGGCGACTGCGATTCTTCGCGAACCACTCGCGTTCGCACGCGACGTCCGTCTACGGTTCGATTGCGGAAGCTCGTGTGGACACTCTCGTTGGCCGATGCGATCCAGCTCGTGATGCGGGATAACTCGTAACTCGTACCCGATAGGAGAATGCGTTGGCCGCGTTCGGTGGCTAAGAACGTCTTCACGCGATCGAGCAAATCGGTTGGATGGATGGCGGCGAGTTGTGCGGGATCGGTGATCCCGCATCCCACCAACACGCGAGCGTCAAA
>JBDNIG010000382.1:0-16240 GCA_041688415.1 Rhodopirellula sp.
GATCGGGGAAGTCAACAAGTGGATCATCCGAGGTCGAAGTTGTTTTCAGCAGCAAGCAGCCAAGCTGGACCGAACGAACGCACAAGGCATCCTCGATCGCCTCGTGATCAACGCCGATCCTTCGGACTAACGAAGCTCTCTACAAGCCTTCTGCACTCGCATGAGCGTCCACTAAGTAACCGATTTCGGAAACGAATCGCGGTTGCATGCTGCGCATTCGTTGCTATCTGCCAGTGTGGTGGATTTTTGAGGCACGACCTCCTGCGTCCAATGGGCAAAAAGGAGAATCCGCAAGGGCAAATACGCGCTGCGAATGTTCTGGTTTTGGAACGCTGTTGATGGCGATTTCGTTTCCTGGGGCCTCGTCCGGAATTGTGCAATGCAAAATCATTGGAGGCAGGAGTCGATGCCTAAGAAAAATCCAACATGCTGTAGGAGCACAAAGAAAGGCTGCGTGGTGTGGTTGCGACGTGGGCTAGACGATTGACACGATGGCGGAACGCTCCGTTGCCATGTCAGAGAATAGACACCTACGACCGTAAACTTCGCCAATGATGTGATAACGCCATGATCTATTGTCCATCCGAGTTGTCCTCGTCCGGCAACTATGGGTGGTTCCACTCTGCGTTAGCTTGACGGGTTCACTGACACCATCGCTGGTCACCGTGTCTTCGCCAAAGTCAATGCACCGCGAAAGCGATGCTGCAATCGTAGTCAAGAAGTGTGGATCCGATTGCCGCTCCCGCACATCCGGCATCATCCGCGAAGCCAATCCATCCACAATCAGATAAACTCCCCTCGTTCGTCTTCGACCGGAGGGATGACTCCTGGAAGATCATCGGTCGTGCAAATTGCCCAATCAATCCTGAGTTAGTTGATCTCTTACCAAGGCTCGGACAAACGATCGACGATATCGTGGCGCGACAAGACACGCGAGCATTTCTCCCAGCGATTGGCGTCCACATCAACTGTTTCTTGGTATCGCATCTCAAACACATCACGAGCCTTTTTTCGCAGGTGAATGTACTCGTCCATCTTTTCTTCGAGTTGCTCAATATCCTCGATCCAATCATCGTCAATCGTGTCGGGTAAACCACCGAAAAGGTCGTACCGGTCTTTCATCCTTCGTGACAAGACTTGATAGACACGCTCGTCTTGCGTGTCGTGGTACACCAGATTCAGCATGTCGACCGTTCGTCGAGTTTGTTTAAATCGTTTGATGCGACCGAGTCGTTGTTCGAGTCGCGAAGGGTTCCAAGGCAAATCGACATTGATCAACGTCCCGAGCGCCTGCAGGTTCAGCCCCTCACAAGCGGCATCTGTGGCGACAAGCAATCGCAACTCGCGGGTTTTTACCGCCTTCTTCAGTTCTTCCCGCTCGACGCTCGCGAAGTCGCCGTTTCGGAACAAACCACTCTTTCCAGTCCCCGCATAGACGCCAATCGGTTCATCCGTGAGCACCGCTGCCAATTCCTTCGCGACCGAAAAAACCGTGTCGAAATACTGACTAAATATGATACACCCGTGCTCCAACCACGTTTTGCCCTCAGTGCGATGCTCTGTGAGGAAATAGCGAATCGCTGCCAGTTTAGGGTCACGCGCTTCGGTTCGGGAAAGTTCCTCAATGATTGTGTTGAGATGACGGGCCTCTTCGGCAGTGGTGTTTTGAAGCGTTTCTTCAATCAGTTGCAACTCCTCCTCCTCTTCCGTAGCCTCCCGGCGAAGCATTCTTCGTGCGGTCGATTCACCTGACGCAAAACTGGAGCAGATTCGCTGCAACAACATCGTCTTCATGAACCCCGCCGCGTTGGTTCGTTCCTTTAGCTCCACCGTGTACGCTTCAGCCGCCTCGTAAGCCAAGTCGAACGGATGATTCGTCATCAGACCCAAACCGCTGAAACCGACACCAGCGTAGGATCGAGCAGATGCGTCGGGATCGGGGTGAACGTTCACGCCGACTTTCTCCATCAATCCCGCTTCTTCCAGCGTTTGCCTGCGCCTTAAAACGGTGTGGCGAATGATCGGATTGTGTTGTTGCAAAAACCCAGGATCGAGCGACTGACCCACCGCTTGCTGCTCCAAGTACTCCAGCGAACCAAATCCACGGTCAGTGAAGAATTTCGAATCAGGCACTCCCAGTCCCAATCGCAGCGTCGCGAACAAAGCATCCGCCTTCGCGGGCGGCAGCGGGTTACGCAGCCACTCCCACGCGTCCTGCTCGCTCTCAGGCACCTCGTCGCCCTTGACGACTGGTAACGCTCGCTGGAAATCCGCCCAACAACCATAGAGTTCGCGTCCCAGGACGAAATCAGCGCCTTTGCTCAGGATGCTCATGAGGTCCCACACTTCCTGCACCTCCGTTTGGATAGGTGTCGCAGTCCCCAGCACCATATTACGGACGCGGGGCCCGATCTTCAGCATGAAGTCCAGCAAGTTGTTGGGCTGACCGCTTTTAGGCCCCACACCGCCGCTTCGACGCGCCTTGTGAGCCTCGTCGAGGATCAGGGTGCCGTACTTCCGCTGTAGTAAAAATTGGCGTTCCTTCGTTGGTTGGACGAGCAACCCCGTTGAAACGATGGCGATGTGGAATGGGCACCGCAGTATGTCTTCCGCGCCACGTGTCTTGATCACGTGTCCCTTATGATCTACCCAGACCTTTTTATTGGACAACCAAACCGCGCTGGGGACACCCAACTTGTCCGACAACTCGACTTGCCACTGCATCGTCAACGTAGACGGGCATAGGATCAAAACCGGCCCATCGCCCAACAGAGCCGCGACCATCGCACTGGCCGCCATCGACAGCGTCTTGCCAACTCCAACTTCGTCGGCCAACAACAGTCTCGCTTTCCCATAAATCTCACGATGTTCCAAGAACATTGCCACAAAAGACCGCTGCCATGGCTCCAGTTGTTCACCGCCGCGATAAATCGGACTTTCAGCCAACGCCGCCCCGGGCAACTCATCTGTGCTCACATCCTCGAAACGTATCTCGATACGATCGGCAACCCGTTTCACCTCATCGATGATCGCGTCAGGCAAGGCGTAAGAATCAGCCCACAACGCGTCGAACTCCTCCTCCACCCACTGCACACCCTCGGCTGATCGATCCTCCCACAGAATTTCGTAGTTGCGTGCAAAGGCGCTTTTAGTTTCGTTGATCGATCCTAGAAAGCATGTTTTTGATCCATCGCTAGCTTCGATCACGCCCGCTTTACCATGAATGAACACGCGATCCTTCGGGACCACTCGAATCTCCACCCGCCCCGAGGTCAGCAGTGCGTGCAATTGTCGGTAACGGTCCCGATGCAACAACGCCTCGACTTCCGAGGGAGCCTCATTCCAGCGTTCCTTCAATGCCGTATCGCGAACGTGTTTTGAGATGACCACATCGGCGGCATCCAGTTCGCTGTTGCAGATGATCTGAACTTTCGGAATCGATGCAACCTGCTCGCCAACAAGCTCGAAGATCGAACTGCGAAAGTATCCAGCGATCCGTTTGTACGATTTGGCATCCTGTAAACGCAGGGCGAGAAAGGCGTGGTCTAAACGCTCACGGCGCGAAGAAAAACGAGAGATATCGGTCATGAGAAGTCAATCTCCGGTGACGGGGCTAGCGATATGATTTCCCGTCCGCATCGCCGAGACGAGTTCGGTTACCGCGTTTTCCAACCGCTGAAAAGATCGCAAATTCGCATTTCGCAAAACTTCCAAGTCAATCGCTTTGGTGAGCGCAGATTGATCCAACGTTTCGCGGTAACCGCCCGAGAGCGCTCCATTGAGCCACGCTTTGGCGGCTCTCGGAGCCTTTTCTGGATTCTCTGGATACTGCTCGGGTAAAGTAAGTTCGCGGCCATCGGGCAAAATCCCCATTCCTGGAGCGGCGGCAATCAACCAAGACTCAAATTCCAAACACGCAAACACACAAGCGACCGAAAAGGTGGCACCCGCACCAACCGATTGAGCTTCCATAGCAAGCTCTCTCGCCACGGTCATGGCACAAAACGGTTCCTTGTTCTTCAGATCAACGTCGCCATCTAAAAGCAACAAGATACCACCAACATTCGGCTTCTTCAGTGCTGCTTTCAGCTTGTTGTGCCAGTCACGGAAGCCGTTCTTTCGCAGTTTGTTGATCTGACCGACACGAAACGGCGATGGATCAATGGCGACACTGTCAAACGCCTGTTGGCTGCTCACGATTTTGCGCAGCAGGATCGGAACCGATTCGGCATCACCTTCCCCTTCCACGAATGAAACGATCTTCTTCATTCGCCAATCGCCTCGACGGGTGCAGCGTCCTCACGTCGAGCGGGATCGACGGTTAGCAATTCGCCTGGTTGAGTCAATTGCTCATCCAACGCCTCTCGCTGCTCCATTGCTAGCGGTCCGATCTGCGTATAAAAGCCTTCCTTCTCAACGACCCGAATCTGACCCGCGTTAAATCGGTCAAGTAGTCCGGGGCTGTGCGTTGTCAGAATCACTTGACCGCGTCCTTCCGTCGGTGCTGTCAAAAACTCGTCGGCCAGCAGCGAAAACGCACCGGGATGCACTCCGTCCTCGGGATGTTCAAACAACATCGCCAACTTGGACGGTTGCTGGTACAGCGCCAAGAGGTGTGCATAGAAGCGGCGGAAGCCTTCGGATTCCTGAGAAAGCTTCAATTCAAGCATGAGGTCATTGAAGAGGTGCCCGACAATTGCGAACTGCGGATTCCGGAGATCATTGAGTTCGACCGAAGAGACACCTTGGTTGACACGTTGCAGCGACGATACGATCCGTTGCCGTGCCGTGGAGTCTTGGAAATTACTGACAATCTTCTTCATCGTTTGCAGATAATTGGAGCCTGAGTCTTGAAACCCGGATTGCCCCCCTTCGTTTGTCGCTCCATTGAGCATGACACTATTCGGGAACGTGTAGCATCCAATGCCTTCGGTCAAAACGGCGTAGGCAATAACCACATCAGACAACGATGGCATTCGGCCTATTGCGATGCTGCCCGCCTGTGGTACGTCGACCAATCGCGGTTCTTGGATCCAGGTCGCATGGTTGTTCGAGTCGGCGACTTGGTGAAATAGAACGGTTTCGCCTAATGACAATTTCTCCTCGCCCATCTGGCCGTGCATGGGCGAATGTCCGAGAACCAAGACGTAACGGAATTTCTCCTTCTCGCTGCGAACCGAAAAGCAGATTTCAAAACGTGTAGGTGCATCCGTCTTGGGGACCGGACGCATCATTTCCAATTGGGATTGCACTCCGCCCAATCCGCCTCCCATTCCAATCGATTGTCCGCTGAGCAAATCACGCAAGAACCGAACCGCCTCGACAAAGTTCGATTTCCCAGTTCCGCTCCGGCCTACCAAAACAGTCACCGGCGTGAACTCGACGCTCACATCTTGAATGCTTTTAAAATTCTGAATACGTATTTCATGAATCATGGTTTTGTACCTTCGGTTTCTTTACTCGAATGGGAAGGTCGCGTGCGAGAACCTTGGCCGGTGGCCGCGCGAACGCAGAATCCAGTGCGGCTACCTGTTGATCGCTGAACTCACGATCAGTTGAAAAGTCGGCAATCGAATCCAGAATCGAGGCAACTTGCTCAGTCGAGCGTTCTTCGAAACGCGAATTTGTCATTCGAGATTCGTCAATTGTCATTTTTTATGCTCTCGTGTTGGTTTTCATCGGTCAGTTCTTCAATCCGCGCGGGTCTCTTTAAGACGGCATTTGTGATCATTGTAATACAGGCTCCCCTCGCCCCTTTTTAGGGGAGAGGGGTTGGGGGTGAGGGGCTTCCGGCACGCAATTGCCGCACCACCGCTTCAATCTCCATTCTTACTCCATGCGAATCCTGTGTCACACGGAAACCATTGATCCGCAAAATCTCATACCCGAGCCTCCGTAGATAGGCATCACGCTGCTCGTCGCTGCAACTCCTCTCCCCGAAAACGGGGCGAGGGGAGCCATTTTAGTTTTGCACGTTCTATTCTACCCGATCCGTTGATTCCGAATCAAATCACGCAGCACCCGTGCCGAGGCCGCTTCTTCGGGGCGGAGCTCTTCGAGCCGCTTGGCCAGAAAGTCGGCGAACTCCTTGGCCATTTCCCGCTGGTTCATGTCGCCGAACCAGTTGGGGACGTTCATCGTTAGGTGGGACAGCACGTCGTCGCCTTCCATATCGCCGGTCAATTCCATCACGGCGTACAAGACCGCACGTAGGACCGACTGATGCAGCTCGGATCCTTCGCCCATTTCCGCCCGTGCAAATTCGACGGCGCTTTTGAGCCTCGCTGAGTTCGCCCGGCGACTGGCCATGAAGGTCTGGAAGTCGCGAACCTTGAAGGCCTTGGCAAAGTTCTGGTAATTGTCCAGCGTCTTAAACCCGCGTGCTTCCATGTCGACCATCTTCAAGTAAAACCGTTCGGCACCCGACAGTTTATCCCAGTGCGATTTCGCGACGCCTTGCGGGACCAGGCATTGATTGGCGGTGTTGACCGCGTAGCCGATCAAGCCATCGACGAACGTCACTTCACCTTTGACGCGGGGTCGGATCGATTCGGTGGCCATGTCGCGTCCGTCGATGATGGAGTATCGCGTCAGCACACGGAGCGCGGCGGCGTAGCCCGCCATTTGAATGTCGGCATCCTCGAACACGTTCTCATCGCGGTACAGACCCTTCGCCTGCTGGTTCAGACCCGTCAGCGATTGGACTTGCGACTGAACTTCTTCTTCGATCTCCCAAGCCAGCTCATCGCGAGTCGTCTTGTGTTTGCCAAGTCGTTTGCGGCAGACCAAAAGCACGGTTCCCTTCACGTTATTGCCATCGCGCAGGGCGCTTTCGGTCTCGGTCACGACGTACCATGCAGCGGTGACTTGCAGTCCCGACGCCCACACGATGTTCGCCATGTCGGCCCAGATGGAACCGGATTGGTGAGTGAACATGATGACTTGGATGCCGTTGTCGGGCATGCACTTGGTCATCCGTTTGTAGGCCGCGACCATCCCCCGACGAAAATCCTCGTCTTCACCCTTGATCGCCATCGATCGCCGACTATCCCACACCCAATCAGCAAATTCGGCAGGCGGGTTCTTCCGCAGCCACGCGATGAAGAATTCAAGAATCTCCTCGTACTTGACGGCATCACCGTAAGGGGGATCGGTAACATAAATGTCTGCGCCAGTCGTCACCTCGGATGCGGCACCACATACGACCGTAGCATTTTCGGAAATGGCGAATTGCTTGATCGGTTTATTAAGTACTGCAAAGAGATCGGCCGAGCCTCGGCAGCCATAATTGTAAAAGGTATTCAATGCCTGATTGTAAAAAACGTTTTTCGTGTTGTTGCTTGCGCCGCCAATTTGTTTCCCGGATCCATCTTTGGCTATTCGTGCTCCAGTAGTCTCCCACCGACTGAGCTTGCTGGAGAAGTCCAGCATGCTCGCGAAAACCACCGCCAGCTTTTCATCTACCAAATGCTTTTTCATAATCGCGAGTACAAGCAGGTGCCTCGGACTCCACAAGTGGTGCCAGTAAGTCCATCCCCGCTCACGTATCGGTTGTGCGGTATTGTAACCAGGCTCAATTCTCATGTCTGGAATTAGGCCGTTTTCCTGCCACTCCATGAAATGGCATCCAACCAAGTCGACCACCTTCTTTTCACGCGCAAGATCCGCGCCGTTAACAGCGCGAAAGTCGTAGTCAAAACCTCTGCGTTCCTTTTTCGGGCGCATCCATTGAATGCAATACAGTCTCTCTTGGAAAAGATCCCCGGAGTCGGGTTGAAAGTCATGCTTGTCCCATTGCCGGAGTTGACTCTGGTTCTCACCATCTTTATCGCGATAGTCACCTCGCAACGTGGAAATTTTGGTACGATACTCGATGCCGTCAATTGAATGAACCAGCGAGCTTTCGTGCCCGCTTTCTGAATCAACTGTCCCTCTGCTTGCATCGTCGTACTCTTCATTGCTTGGACCAGTGACGACTTCAATCTCGTAATGCTTCAAGCTGTAATCTGGAATCAGTCGAGCAATCACACGATAGCCTTTACTGATGATGCGAGTAGGCAGGAGCGGAACCATCCATCCGCTCTGGGGACATTTCACTTCGTGGCAATACAGAAACACTTTCGCTTGCCAGCCTGCGCCATCCGATTCAACATCAAGACTGTCTATTTCTGAACGAACCTTAGAGATAAATTGCTCTCGAGAGTTGTCAAACGCCTTGCGCGATTCGGTCGTCCCACCGACGATGTTAAAGCCAGCCCACGTCAACAAACATGCTATCGGATTCAAATCGGAGGCTGTTACTTCGCATCCAAGGCGTGCTGCCTCAAATGCGATTTGACCCGATCCACTGAAAGTATCTGCGATTCTTGGTGTCGTCCCATATCTCATGACTCCAAGTTGCTCAGTTAACTCGCGAACGGAATTTGCGTATGTTCCCACATGCTCATTCACCTTTGACCAGATATGCGTGTGAATTTCGTCACCAACTTCTTCAACACGTTTCGCCTTCCCGACTCGTTTCCGATAGCCATCTTTCGGCAACAATTGCGTTTCGATTGTGCGACGCGTAGATTCAGGAATACTCTTCCGCCATTCGACTCGTACATCGGCATAATCCTCGTTCGACCAGTCGATGGGGGATGATTCAGGTAGCGAGTTCGCAGAAGTAACCACGAAATATTCTTCAATCGGAGAAATTGTCAATTTCTCTAATATTTCTTTTGGTTTGAAACGCCGTTTCCATCTCGCAACCATGGACTCGTCATCCATGCCCATCAGCATCTCGAAGACTGCCAGATCTTTCGTGGGATCTTCAGTCGCTGGCAACAAACATCCGAGTATGCACGCCTTATTGAGAATTAGCGGTTTCCGTCCTTTCCAGTAACTGCCGAGCGCGGTGAGCGTCTTGCCGCTGCCCGCCATTTGCTCCTTGTACGACTCCGCCGACAGCTTTTGCACCGGGAACAGCTTTTCAATCAGCGACGGTGCGTCCTTTAATGAAAACGGGACGACTTTGTTGCTCATTCGGATTCCTTGAACAGGGGCATCAACGTGCGTTCAGTCGGGCGACGGCGTTTCTTGGCTGGGTTGAGTTTTTCTCCATCAGAGAGAGCATGGTACAGCGCGCGTCGCCAACCTCGCGGCGTGTCGTCGGGCAGACCCGCTTCAGCGACCGTCATCGCGAATAGCCACCAGCGTTCCTCCGGACGCAAAGCTGCCCACTTACCGCACACCACCGGCAGTTGTTCCGCAGTGGCTGTCTCCGCCGCCCAAGCTAACACGCATAGCTCTTTGCCGAGCAAGCGATCGACCAGGTTCGTGCCCGCATGCCAGCGACCGGTCGTCACTTTGGCCGCTTTGAGTCGTGTGTTGAACTCAGCTCGCGACGCGACGGCGATCGCGGACCATATCGGTCGCTTGAGTAGCACGCGGTCCTCGTCTTGCGACATGCCGTTCTCCATCCCCCCGTAGCCATAGTCCTCGACAATCAAGATCGACTCGCTACGCGACGATGAAATCTCAACGCGAAACAAGTGCGTCCCAAACGTATCGGGCGCGCCAAAATCGACGGTCTTAATTTTCTTTCTCATCCTTGCTCAACGTCTTCGGCTTTCAATTCAATATCCAACTTGTTGGCAAAGTCCTTCAAGTCATGGCCCGATGAAAAACGTCCCTTGCGAAACGACATCGTGACGGGGGTTTCAGCGGTAAACTTCGACAACACCTGATTCAAGATTGTCTCGATGAACTCTGCTTCCACAGCGATTTCGCCGATAGTGACGGAAATGGCTTGGCTGCCTTGACCGACCGTCAACTGGACATTTTCGAATGTCACCTTCTTCTCGGCAGCCCGTGTCAGACCTTCAAATACTTTGGGACGCGAGTCAAGCTTGCGTCCAGTTTTGGAGATCATCACGCTTGGTTGGAGATCATCGATCTGCACTCCCGTTTTCCCGACGGCGGGAAACCGAAAATCTTTCTTTGCCGAAATGTCTTTGAATTCCTCGACTTCAGCAAATGCCCGCACGAGCACGTCACCGTCGTCGATCGTGAATGGTTCGGTGTAGAGTGTCCCCTCTCGCGGTTCGCTGCCGTTGGTGGTGTACCGGATCGTACCACGAGGTGCAACGTACAGAGCAACCTGACGCTCGGAACCCGTTTGAATTTCTTCGGTTCGCAGCACGAGTTGGTTGGGCCACGTGACGGGATCACCAGTTTCGTACATTCCCGACGGATCGGCGACCAGCAAGTGCAACTTCAGCGCCTTGGTTTCGAAGTAGGAATCGCTCAGCACGGGACTTTTCTCGGTCACTGGAACATCTTCGGAGTAGTGAATGCGAGCAGCGGGACCCGCATTGAGTGCCGAAATTCGCAACCGGACGTTGCCCTCATCATCGGGGCCACTTTCGGGCGTGACCTGCGCGGACGTGCGTTTTTTCTTGGGAGACTTGGTCACGTAACCGTTGCCGAGGTCTTCCCACAGGCCTCGGTTGCAAGCGATCGACTTGAGGCTTTCGAGCCCCTTGGGAACGAGCCAAATCATCCCTGACTGTTCAGCCGCACGTTCGAGAACGTCGGTCCAACGGGCGTCGTCCTGGCCTTCGTTCCACAATAAGTCTTGAGCTTTGTCACGAATCGTGTCAAAGTCAGTCTCGATATCAAGAATAAGCTTGAGAGGAAGCGAGACAAGTGTCTTTTCGATCTGTTCTTCGCCGTCGAACGGCTTGCTGATATCACGAGCCGTTTCAAGCGCTTTCGGAGCGAGCTTGGGTTGCTGGCCGCTACGCTGGATGGGGAAGAGCACCTTATCGAACAGGTTCAGGATCGTGCTGTTGAAATCTTGCTCGTAGGACTGTTGCTTTTCTTCGAGGTCCTTTCGTTGCGGATGGCCATCGGGGATGCGTTTGTCGGCGACACCGGTCGCATAGAACTGACGTGCTGCTTTGTCGATGCTGGCCATCGCCGACTTGTCGCCGGTGAGGATGCAGAGATTGTTTTTTCGAGTCAGCCCCTCAAAGAACTTCTGCACTTCCTCGGGCGGAATTTTGGAATCGGGGCTGACGATCAATAGGACGCGTCCTTTCCGCACACGTTCGGCAACTTCGTCGAGTTTGGGTAGCGGAAAAACTTCGTCGTAGACGGTCTTTCGAGTAGGGGCGAACATCTCCTTGAGTCGCTTGTCGATCAGTGCGTCGACTTGATTTTGCGGCGCTTTTTCGGCGAGACTTTGTAACAGCTTGGTGAGGTTCTCTTGGCGATCAAAGTAGTAGCGACCTTCCTCGGTGTGGTGCAAGTACCAAGCGACTTTTTCGAGTTCATCGAAGGCACTGCGAAAGTCGGACGGTTCTCTCAGTGGTGAGATGAGGCACTCGACCATTTCTTCCACAGTCAATCCTTTGACGGAGTTGACCGCTGTGGAAAGACTGGCCGTTAACAACAGCGATCCGACTTGCGACGCGGATTCCTGACCGCTTTGCAAGTCAATGACTTGGGCATGGGCGGATTTTTGTTTATCCCACAGGTCTTTGGCGATAACGTCACGGAAGCTGGAAATTTCGGTCAATTTCTCGCGGACTTCCTTGATCGACAAGTCAAAGTGCTGGGGACCGATCAGGAAGACGTCGTTGTCGCCCCGCTCCCATACCGATCGCAACAGACGCGAGACCAACTCAATCAGGCCACGTGTTTGCCGAAAGTTCTCGTTCTCTTTGAACAGGGCGATGACGTTCTTAAGTTGCGGATGAAACGGATAGGTCGCAGAGATTTCGTCCGCGATCGCTTCCGCACCGCGATTGACGCTCTTGCTCTTGGCGGCTTCTTCGAGCTTTCGTCCAAACGCTTCAGCGATGTCCTCGATTTCCGCAATATCCGGCAGCGATGTGAATAGGCGTTTGCGGAGGATGTCGTAGATTTCGTTGTTTGACAAATCGACCGGCGTGATGCTGCGTTCCTGTCGCCCCAATTCATTACGGGCATCGGTGAGCGCTTTTTGGATCAGCTTTCCGCCGGTGTCGTATGCGGCATCGAGATCAGAGACGACGATGCACACGTTTTTCTTCTTACTCGCAGCGGTCAGCAAGTTGGCGAATGCACGCGTCACAATATCAGCGACAGTACCGTTGCCGACACTTTGCGTGTCGTAGTACTGGAAGTACGGCGGCATTTCGTCGAGCAAAACTAAAACAGGATCGTCGCCATCGAGCAATTCGAGCCAGGCTTTCTCGTCAGGTGCTTTGGGGCCGTTGGTCCAATATTTGTTAAAGGTCTCCGGTTTGCCGATCTGCTCTGCGATTTCGCCCCAGAAGAAATGATCAGGGTTGTTGCGACCATTAAACGCCGCGACCTTGGCCGACGTGAAGGCATCGGTGGCCGATGATCCGGCACAGTATTTGGCACGAAGTGCGGGGTTTGTCGCCAGCAAACCGAAGCCGACGAGCAAGTGCGTTTTACCGCCACCCATGGCTTGTTTGAGGTGGAAGATTGTTTCGCTGGACTGGCCCGCCAAGCGAGCCATCCCCACACCGATCAGATCCTGCATCCCCTCGGTGATGAACGTTTTGTCAAAAAACGCGCTGCCGTCGCCTTCGGACTTGATTAGTTCGTCGAGCTGTTCAATTTGGTCGCTCAGTTGGATCTTCAGAGCGTTGGGTTGCAGCTTGCAGGCATCGCGGACGGTCTTCATCGAGGTGTTTTCTCCAGGTTGCCAGGCGGCAGATCAATCAAACGTTTTGAGGCGAGCATCATTTTGGCTTGAGCGGTTTCGCCACTTCGGCCAAAAACTGCTCCAGGTCAGCGCGGCGAAACAACCGATAACCATTGGCGGGGTTCCTGTGCATAGGAATCTTGCCGTCTTCCGCCCAAGTCCTCAAAGTCGCTTGAGCTACACCGAGAACTTCGGCAGCCTCGGCAACTTTCACGTATTCGCTGAGTTTTTCCACGCGTAATCATCCAGCTGAGAAGTTAGCCACACATATCCTGATAAAGTCTATCGAACCCTTTAGCGATCTGCTAGCCGGTGACTGCGAGGGATCGAAACTGCCCCCGCAAATATCTAAAAAAAAGTGCTCGCCCCCCGAACGGAAAGCGAGCCCTGGTGTCCACTAACCCTGCCGCGAAGCACGCTGATTGCGAAAGCTGCAACTTGGACACTGCATGGGCGATGGAGCGGATAATAGCGACTCGACTGAATCGTGTACCAACTACACGCGCAAAGACACACCTCGTGCGGTCCAGTTTGCTCTCGTCGAAGCTCGCTTCGAGCAACTGCATTTTGGATCTTTCGGTTTGGTGATCACTGCGAAGTGAAGTCGCAATTGCTTTCCGTGCACCAGACGCATGGTAAGATCAACGTAGAGCAATAATCAGGATCGCACCGCGACCGCTTCACGCTTGAGGTCGTTGACCAGCTCGCTGGCCTCACGAATCGACAGATCTTCGAAACGTGTGACGTTAAAACGTTCACGAACTAAGGTTGTCGGATCGACTTGTTGTCGCCTGGCAATTGCGAAGATGGCCCGCACCTGGCTTTGCGTGGCCGTACCAGCCCCCGATCTGGCTCCCTGTCCGTTCGCGTGAGCGTTTCGGGCGTTGTCGTTCGCAGGGGGACTGCCATGGTACGTTGCGTTGTTTCAAGCGTGACCATTGCCGTTCAACGGAGCTGAGGGGCCGACTGCTGTGCCAATTGGTCGTTGATCGCTTGCCTGCACGCGGCGAAGACACCGGCGATTACAAGTACCGCCACAATGGCCAAACCAGCTAAAAACACCCCCGCCGTTGGGTGATTGACGGGCCGGGACAAGCGACGTATTACAGCTCGCACACCGCCGGTAATATGGTGAAACAACGTTTTCCGAGCCGGTTCGACCGGTGATAAACAAGTTATTTTACTCAGGGATGCTCAGCCGTATGGATGAACAAGAAGTCGCTGACGCGATGATCGCCCAACTCAAACTCACAAATCTGCACAACTGGGAACAGCCTGGATACAAGCCTTCGTTGTTTGACATATTTCTCAATTCGCAGCGAAACGAAAATGGAACGCCATTGCTTTCCGGCGACATCGTCAGGGATGGTGTCCGCGAACAGCTAGGCGACGAGATTACAAAAGACCCTGAGTTTGAGAAAATGTTGGATCTCGTATGCGAAGCATGGAACGAATGGAAGTACGCAGTGGAGAACTGGCCTACTCCTTGATGTTGTGCCGCCAGGATCGTTCAGTATAAAGCCCGCAGCCATCCTCGCTGACAGGCCCAATCCAGAACCCGTCGTAATCGTCGGTTGGTTTTTGGTGCCCTTTGACAATCAATACCCCCCGACCTCGATCGACCACTTTACATAACAGTGTCATTCTCCCCTCTGGTTCGCTCCAAAAACACCACCCCGGTTCAGGAGATCGTGCGGCTTTTAAGTACTGTCGCAGCAATGGTTTACTTCACCCTCCCGAGCGAAGCCTGGGAGGGTCGGAATTCGAGCTTACAGCGAGAATTCCGGGGAGGGCCGAGCGCGCAAGTTGGGTTGGTGGTTCGCTTGCTCGGTCAGCCCTCCCCGGCGGCCTCGGGCCGACCGACCCTCCCACGGCGAAGCCGCGGGAGGGTGAAGTGCGTAAAGCATTTGGATTTCAGTACTTAAAAGCCGCACGACCTCTCAGACGGTGGGGTGGTGCTCCACCTGGAAAGCTCTTCGTAGAAACGGCCTAGCCGAATGCCGTCGATGTCGCTCTTGCATGTTTCAGGCATGTTTGCTCCCGGAAAAAAACAAGTTATCCGATCAATGTCGAGCCACAAACGGAGTGCAAAGGTCTTGAAAGAATTTGACATCGGACTGCTCTACATCGAAGGGCTCCCATCGGAATACTTCGACGACTTTCGCGACTCAATTGACTTTGACGCGATTGACTTCCGCGAAGAGCAACGCGAAAACGAACCGTTTGCCGCTCTCGAATGGATGATTCCAACGGTTGTCGCTTTGTACATTGGCAAGAAGTTCGCCGATGCGTTGCTTAAGAAGGCTACCGACGACTTCGCTGACAGCGTCTACCCGAAGTTGAAGCAAGGCGTCACGAATCTTGCAAAGAAACTCCTGGTCCAAGATCGCTCGCGTTTTTGCGTGCTATCGGGAGGGGAGAAGAAGGTCACTAATGCCGCATCGACGATATTCTCCGTCACCGCCCAAACGACCGGGAAACACAGGGCAAAGTTTGTTTTTCACGACGACGGCCTGTCCGAGTTAGAGTACGAGATCGCTGTGGATAAAATATTTTCTACACTAGAATCTCACTATCACGACGACGATTGCAATTTGCTCTCGGACACTTCGCCAGATCTTTTGCGTGGTGGATCTCTCTTCCTGATATTCGACAAACAGGAACAAACTTGGAATTTGGTCGATCCAATCGCAGAACGCCTGAAGCAACAGGCAGAACGAGACGCGAAGGGGTGAATTTACACGACGAATAATCAATAAAGATTTGACTTCGCGTAGACGCGACGGTTGAGTCACTTTCTTTTCAAATTTGCTTCGTCCATCGCAGTTAGAACCCTTTTGGGCTCTGCTTCCGCAGCCATGCGTTCGACATCGCTCGTTGAACACCGGGCGTCATCGAGAGAAGGCAGGGACCGTTGCCACTGTGGGTAAACGAGTGCCCAGTAGACCATTCCAGCTCAATCGAGTTTGCTCGAAAATATTGGTCTGATAGCTAAAAAAAAAGCCCGCGATGCCCAACCGGACGTCATCCGGCTGGGTTCGCGAGCCTTGGTGCGATAAACGCTACTACGCTGATTGCCGGTTGCCTTTCAGCTCATCGATCAACGTTGACGCCTCACTGATCGTCAAAGCAGAGAGTGCCGAAACATTGAACCGATCGTGGAGCGTGCGGTCGAGCATAATGCCTTGTCGCTTTGACATGACCGCGATCGCATTGATCTGCTTTTCAGTCGCAAGACGCTTCCTTGACTTCTGGGACCCGGACGCTGCGCTATGCGGGGTATCCCGCTGTGGCGGCTCGTTCGGGAGTGATTGTTCCGCCAGCATTCGGCAACGCCGGACGGCAACCAGAATCGCATCATCGCTAGCTTGACCGTCCAGGGGCACGGACACTCGGACCGATGGTCCTGGTCGTCCATGGGAGTTTTCGGCTGTAATGCCGATTGTGATTGCACTATGCAAGCGTGTTCTCCTGAATTGAGGGTAGGAATTCGCCAGCGACGTTCAGTTCGCTGGCGAGTAAGTTGAGAGTGAAATC
>JBDNIG010000383.1:0-8275 GCA_041688415.1 Rhodopirellula sp.
ATTAATTCGCGGACAGGATTGGAGGCGCTGCGCGGCGCGTCGCCCGGTTCGGCAGTCCCCGTCGTCGCGGCGGGCGCAGCGACCGGTCAAGCGATCGCCGAGCAAAACTTTTCGTCCATTGTCAATCCCGGCCCCGTCACGTCGAGCGGTGACGTCGCGTCCCCGCGAACAAGCGTGGCCGCCGCGACGCCTGCGCCCATCGGAGTGGCCGCGCCTGACGAGCGGGACGGCTTGCCCAGCGATCCTCCAAGCCTGCGCAACTTTCCACTACCGATCAACTCGCGCGCTGGCGGTGAAGCCGGCACCACCGTCATCGTCCCGCCGCGCGTTCCCTCATTCACGGACTTCGAAAGTCCAAACCGCGAACGTGATGCGTCCGGCATGGCCGAGGGTTCCGGTCCAGTCGCCGCAGAAGATGACCAGCGGGGGCGGACCACGATTTTGGACCCACCTCATCAGATCAGGATTGTTGCGGCTGATTCCGTGCCCGTGTTGTCTGACCAAGCCGAGGCCGAGGGAATTGTGTTGGCGACCACGCTGCAAGAGGCGTTGGATCTGGCACAGCGGCATCATGTCGAAAGGATCGAAATCGACACGCCGATGCTCAGCACGCAGCCCGTGGTGGTGGCAGAGGACGATTTGATGATCTCTTCGTCCGTTCCTGGGGGGACGGCGAGCGTGTTTACCTCCAATAGCGAGGCCGACATGCTGCGCAGTGATATGATGACGGTTGGCTCGAATCGAATCGAACTTGTCGACGTCCATCTGTACTGGACCGTACCGGCCAGCGAAACGGACGGCGGTGCGATGTTGGCGATGCAGGAGAACCGGCGAGTTCGTTTGACGGACAGTTCGATCACGATCGACAACCCGTCGCGTCGCGAAGACATTTATGCATTTAATGTGGTGACCGATCCCGAGGCAACGTCGCCGACCGAAGGGGGCGCGTCGCGGGACGCCAACGCAATCGCGGAATCCATGCCGCTGGTTTCGTTGGAGTTGTATAACGTCATCATTCGCGGCCAAATCTCCATGCTGCGGATGGACGTGGCTGCTGAGCTGCAGCTGTTGTGGGAGAATGGATTGTTGGCTGTCTCCCGCCGCATGATTGAAACGGGCGGCTCCATTTATCCGCCCCAACCGCAATCCGGCTCGATTCGATTGTCGCTCCAGCGAATCACCGCTTACATTCCCCGCGGTCTGCTGTTGATGCAGTTGGGCGTCAGCGCCCCCTACCCGGTCTCGATCGAGCGGCAAGCTGAGGAGAGCGTGTTTGTAATCGACCGGGGAGTGCCGCAAATCGAGATTACCGGCATTTCTCGCGAAGACCGGGATCAATCTTGGTTGCGAGTCCGCGGCGCGTCCAACGCCTACGAGACCGACACGACCCTCAGCGATCCCTTGTTGTTGGTCCGTGACGAGACGGGGCAAACCGCCACGACCACGATGAACGCGTTGGCTGACATCGCAGATTCACCCGCTTGGGCCAGCGAAGAGGCGCCACGATGGGTGGTTCGCTGGTCCGAACCGCTACCCGATGCGGTCCCCGTCAGCCACCTGATTCCGGCGGATTTTCGCCAAGATGGTTCTCTGTTTGCCGGATTTCGCGAGAAAAACTTGCCGAAACTGCCGATGCAGCGATCATTCCAGGTCCCCGTTCCGGACTCGGGTGTTTCGGAGTCACGTGAATGACCGGATTGGCGTGCCGCCCGACGCCTTGATGGCACTCGGATCATATGGGTGGCGAAATATCGCAAAAACGCCGATACGCACTCAACGACTCATGGTTAAAAATGCCGAGACTTTCGCGTTGTTCTCGTGATCAGCATTTGACTTTTACCCCTCCCTGTGACTTTAATAGTGTCGTGATCAGCTCCGCTGTTCGCCTTCCCACCTTTTTTAACCCACCCAGTTCACCCAGGAAATCTCGATGAAACGTTTGGCCATCATGTTTGGACTCGTCGCCGTGTTCGCGACCCCCTCATTCGCGACCAGCGGATTTGCCAAGCAATTCAAAGCCCACGTCTTGGAATCCGACGCTCCAGACGATTACAAAAAGGCCGTTAAGAAGGCCAATTGCTACATTTGCCACGTCAAGCGTGAAAAGAAGAAAGAGGTCCGCAACGAGTATGGCAAAGCGGTCAAGAAATTCCTCAGCGCTGAGGATTTCCCCAAGGACTACATCAAGAGTAATCCGGAGGAGGCGAAAGCCAAGATTCTCGCCGGTTTCAAGAAAGCCAATGAACTGAAGAGTTCCGATGGCCGCACGTTCGGCGAGAAAATCAAGGCTCACGAGCTACCAGCGACCGACGCGGGTCTCAAGGACTAATCCGTGCGCAATTCGGCTCGTTTTCGCTGCCGTTGGTCGTTCTCGAGTGCTCCGTTCCTCAGAGACGGGGGATCGGTATTCAGATGAACGCTACCATTGCTCCGGAACGCCGAGCAGTTGCTTGACTTGGCTCTGCAGTTCTTTTAAGCGATGCTCGTTGTCGCGGCAGCGAGCTTCGCCTTCGGCCAATCCTTTGGCCTTGCCCATTCGATAGCCGATCGCCACGCCGACGATGAGAGCCAGGACGGTAAAACCAAGTAAATCAATTGCTCTCATGTCTCACTCGTTCAGAGTTTCTCGTGGAGATTCGATATGTTCATCGTGCGTCCCTCCGATCTATTGATTCACGGACGTTTTCTGCAACGCCAAATCCCTAGCGGCTTTGAGGTCGAGTTTGCCGGTGCCCAACAGCGGAATTTCGGCGACTTTGATGAACCCCTCGTTACCGGGAATGTAGAGGTTCGCCAGTCCGACGGCGCGTAAGCCAGCGCGGATGTCATCGACGGCTTTCACCGTTTCCGTGTACAGCACGATCAGTCGTTCGCCCTTCTTTTCATCGGGAACCGCTGTCACGCAGGCACGCAAACAATCATCGTCATCGCCCTCTTTCAGGATTTTGCCGACCTCTTCTTCGACCTTCAGGTGCGGCACCATCTCGCCCCCAATTTTTGAGAATCGACTCAGCCTCCCCGTGATATGCAGAAATCCATCGGCGTCGATGTGGGCAATATCACCCGTACTGTACCAACCCCCAACGACGACCTTTTTCGTCAGGTCGTCCTGCCCGGCGTAACCGCGCATCACGTTGGGACCGGTCACCATCAACAGCCCATCTTCACCCGTGGACCGTTCGCTGCCGTCATCGGGCGAGACGATTTTGGCGGAAATTCCCGGCAGCGGTCGCCCCACGCTGCCTTCGACGCGATCGGGTTGGTACTTGGCCATCGATCGCGAGATGGGAATGTTGACGCTGACCAACGGGCTCATCTCCGTCATGCCATAACCTTCGACCGGACGGACGCCAAATTTTTTCTCAAAATCGTCGAACAGATCGATGGGCATCTTCTCGGCGCCCACAACGACCACGTCGAGCGATTGGAATTGTTCGGGCGGCACCCGCTTGAGATAACCTCGCAAAAAAGTGGGTGTCGCCAACAGCACCGTCGCTTTGTACTTCTCGACGAGTTTGCCGATTTGTTTCGCATCGAGCGGATTGAAGTGATACACACCGGCGGGGCCGAGCGTTTGGGCCGCCCAGAGGGTCACGGCGTAGCCGAATGAGTGAAAAAACGGTAGCACACCGAGCACGATATCGTCTTGATCGAGCCGCACGGCGCGACCCACCGCATCGACATTGTGGCTGACGTTGGCATTGGACAACAACACGCCCTTGGGCATTCCAGTCGAACCGCTCGTGAAGATCACCGTGAGCAGATCGTCACAGTCGACCTTGTGCAGTCCGAGAATCCGATCGAGCAACCAACCCGGCACGATCGTGGCTTGGGTAAACGCAATAATCTTGTCAGCCGTCGAGACTTTGTTTTTGATTTCATCGAGGGAAACAATTTCCGCGTCCAGATCGACGTAGAGTTTTTCCATGAACCGGTCGCTCGTCAGCACGTGTTTGACGCCCGTCGACCCGATGCAGTGATTCATGACATCACTGCTGGCGGTGTAATTCAGGTTGGCGCTGACCCGCTGATCGGCGGCCAAAGCGACGTTAACGGCAACCGCACCGACGCTGGGCGGCAGCAGCACACCGACGAATTTCTCATCGGCGGCGAAGACCTCGCGGTGGAGGCAGCGGCGTAGCGCCAGCGTGCGGATCAGCAACTGCCGGCCGCCCGCTTCCACCCCCAGCGAGTCGGCCGCTTGAAGGCGTTTGCCTCGCCGGCGCCAACACCGCAAGACTTTCTGGGCCAAGACCGGAAATTGCCGGCGATTGTCAATCTGCGCCTGCGACCCGAGGGCTTGCACGCGTGCGCGGATGGTCGAGATCGGTGTTTCGGGTGGTAACGGCTCACCGACGTACAGGGTGATTGTGCGTGGAAACTGCGTCGGCCATTTCTTGAAAAAGCTGCCGCCTGAAAAACTGAAAATGCTGCCCCAAATGCCTTCGATGTACACCGGCACGACTTGCGCGGTGGTTTTCTGCAGAATTTTGGTCATCCCCGGCTTGAATGCCTGCAGTTGCCCGGTGCGGGTGATCGTGCCTTCGGCGAAGATCCCGATCACGTCGCCGTCATTGAGCCCTTGGTGGGCGGATCGCAGCGCACGTCCGATTGCTTTGGGGCCGCCCATCATCAGAATCGTATCAAACGCCCCCGTCAAATACTTCGCCAGCGGTGAATGGAAATTACCACCATCGACGACGAAACGAACATTTCGCGGCAACAGCCACAGGATCAAGATTCCGTCGATCCACGAAACATGGTTGCTCACGACCATCACGCCACCCTCGACCGGTAAATTCTCGGCACCGACCGTGCGACCGCGATAAAAGATCTCCAGGGGCAGACGAAATACACCACGCACGAACCGCCTGGGGTATTTCCACGCAAGGAAGCCGAGAATCGCAAGCGTGACCGCAACGATGATCAGAATAGTAATCAAGGTGTTCAACGAAAAATCTCCCTACCAGACACGCCGTGATTGTCGCCAGCCCTGGCGACGTCGAGAATATCGCGACAATAGGCCAAACGCGTGATGATAGCAATTCAGTACCCGCGGCGCAGTGGTCGGTGCGCCAGAAAACCGTCTATGATGATGTGCTCATGAACGCCAGGAAGTTTTACTCGATTCCGTGATGATGAAAGCCAACGAAACAGAATCGATTGCCGATCCCGCGCCAGGCCCAGACGAATCCGACCGCATTCTAATCCTCGTGCTGCGGTTGGCTGCGTTCCTGTGTTTTGCTGGTTGGACTTGGGTGCATTTCTATTGGGAGGCGCCCTACGGAATCCTGCTCTGGCAAGACGGCACGTATGAGTTTGCGAGTCGAATGGGCATCCGTTGGGATGAATTCGTCGGAACCGGTACGGACGAGGGCTGGCTGCAAAAATGGATCGGCCGCATCGCGTGGCTCTATCTCGCGTGTACCCTGCTGACGCTGTCGGTACGCTCCAAAGCGTATTTTCAAATGGCTGCTGTGGTGGGTGGCGGTGGCCTGCTCGCGATTTTAAGCTATGCAAAATATGTTGCGTCTCAACGTCAGCTACCGATGTTCCTTGAACATGGCGGGCAAATCCTCGCCCCGGTTTTGTTGGTGATGGCCCTCACCCTGGGCGCCCGTCATCGAGTCACGGTGGGCACCGCGATCCTCGCGGTGATCATGACGTTCGCGGGCCACGGCAGTTATGCGACCGGTTGGTGGCCGACCCCAGGGACGTTTTATGGGATGACCTGCATTTCGCTGGGTGTTGAATACGAAACAGCGCACGTTCTCCTGCGCTGCTTCGGCGTCCTCGACTTCGTCGTTTGTATCGCGATGTTCATTCCGCCGCTGCGTCGTCCAGCGGCGATGTATGCGGTCGCCTGGGGATTTCTCACCGCGGTGGCTCGGCCCTACGCTGGCATGTCGCTTAGTCTAAACTACTGGGGAGCCGACCAATATTTGCATGAGGCAGTCTTGCGTGCTCCACATTTTCTCATTCCGCTTTATCTGGTTATTCTGTGGGGTCGGCACCGCTACCGCATGCCCTCATCCACTGAGCAATCACTCGCCCGTTCGCCCCCGGAAGTCCCATGAAGTTGTTCACCCCTTTCACGCTCTGCTGCTTGGCCCTGCTGGTGGCCTGTGGTTCCGTCACGGCACAGCAGAACCGTTCGCGACGGCACAAACGTGCGGATCTGAGCATCCCTGATGTCGAGAATCGGGACCTCATTTGCTTTGCGCTCTATACGGTCCATGACAACACGCTGAAGCTCACCGCCCAGCTCTACCCGTTGTCTGCGAACGATTCGAAAACGGTTGGTCTGGAAATTGAGAAGGATGGTGAATGGACCGAGGTGGCCAGGACGAGCGTGATCGAGCCTGGTTGGACCGCTCCTTTTCGCGTCGGCAATTGGGACGATTCGAAGTCATGGCGATACCGCGTCGCTCACGGCACCGAAGCGTTCTATGAAGGCACCATTCGCAAGAACCCCATCGACAAAGACGAAATCGTCGTCGCGGCTTTTACCGGCAACTCGATTCAGCCGGCACATGGCGGGGATATCTCTCGTCAAGATTTGATTGATAATGTCAACAAGGTCGACGCCGATGTTCTGTTTTTCTCCGGCGACCAGGTCTACGATCACAATCGACATTATGCCGCGTGGCTCAAATTCGGTCGTGACTTTGGCGACATCATCAAAGATCGTCCCACGATCTGCTTACCCGACGACCACGACGTCGGCCAACCCAACCTGTGGGGCGAAAGCGGCAAGATTTCAACGCTCAGCGGGGCGTCGGATGGCGGTTATTCCAAACCCGCGGTCTACGTCAAGGAAGTCGAACGCGCCCAGACCAGCCATCTGCCCGATCCGGTTGATCCACGCAAGGTTGGTCAAGGCATCGGGGTTTATTTCACCAATCTGAACTGGGGAAACATCGATTTCGCGATTCTAGAAGATCGCAAGTTCAAGACCGGACCAGCCGGCCGAGTGCCGAAGCAAGGGCCGCGTCCCGACCACATTCGCAATCCTGACTACGATCCGGCCAGCGTCGATGTTGCGGGCGCGGTCCTGCTCGGTGATCGGCAATTGAAATTCATTGACTCGTGGGCGCAAGATTGGCGTGATGCCGACATGAAAGTTGCCCTGTCACAAACCATTTTTTGCGGAGGTGCCCACATTCACGGATCGGCCAATGGGCGTCTGCACGCGGACATGGATTCCAATGGCTGGCCACAAACGGGTCGCAACCGGGCCCTCGCCGGGCTCCGCAAAGCGTTCGCTTTCCACCTTGCCGGTGACCAGCACATCGCTACGCTCTTTCATCACGGCATTGACGAATACCGTGACTCGATTTGGTCGTTCTGCGTGCCGTCCATCGCCAATCTCTACCTGCGTTGGTGGGAGCCGCTCGAACCGGGGAAGAATCGCGAGCCGGGATCTCCCGAATACACCGGCGATCAACTCGACGGTTTTGCCAACAAGGTCACCAACTACGCCGCCGCGAATCCGGAGAAAAGGCCGGCTGGCAATCTGCTCAATACCCGTGCGGCCGGATTTGGAATTGTTCGTTTCAATACGAAGTCGCGAGAAATCACCATGGAATGCTGGCCACGCAATGTGGACGCGACCGACCCAGCGGCGAAACAGTATCCCGGTTGGCCGCGAACGATTTCTCAGTTTGACAACTACAACCCACCGTCCTGGGGCGAACTGGGTGTGCTAACCTTTGCTATCGAAGATCCCGTCGTGCAATTGATCGATGCGGGCAGCAACGAAGTGCTGTACACCGTTCGCGCGCAGGGCAAAAAGTTCACGCCAAGTGCTCCCGAGGGCAAAGCCTTTGTGATCAAGGCTGGCAAGGACGCACCGAACACCGTCGTTGCCAAGGATGCCAAGGTCGGAGGTGAGCCGCTGACGGTAAGTCTCGACTGATCGCGAAATCGTCCGAGCCTCGGTATCTCACGCCTAGTGGTCCGTCAATCTTTCGTTTTCAGGTTAGCCATTTTGGTGCTAGCGGGCTGTTGATTTAGTGTCGATTGGGTGCGCTAGTGTTTAACCGTTAGCTGTAGGCGTACGCGAGCGGTGAAACGTACGCCTTCGGCTAACGGTTAAACGACTAAATCAACAGCCCGCTAGCCACGGTTTCGTCGTAGCAGCCCAGGCTAGCGCTGGACCGCTAAATCTTTGGGGTTGCGAGGTGTTTGCAATGCGCAAGTTTGCTTCCGCATCTCCGTCTCGTGCAGGCCAGTCCAGTTCATCCAGTCTCCCCTCTCCCCCGAAGAGGTCGTG
>JBDNIG010000384.1:0-3302 GCA_041688415.1 Rhodopirellula sp.
AACGGCATGAAGAACCCGCGGCTAGCGCCGTCGGCTCACATCAAAAACCGATTGAGTCCACGCCGTTCGGCGCGGATTCTGCAAAACGCCGCCTAGATTGGTTGAAATGCTTAGACCAATTGATGGCGGAAGCCTTTCCACGCAGCGTCGATCAACCGCTGCCACCGACTCGTTCTGAAACAGCGATCGCGAATTCCATTCGGAATATTGTCGAGGACTGGCTCGCGCCGCTGGATCGATCACGCCGCACAATTCGGCAGTGGAGCAAGGCAGTCGCTGGGCTACTCGAAACGGTGTATGCCGACGAAATCGAGGCCGCTGGGGGCGGCGAGCGAACTTCGCTCGCCGTCACGACCACGTTGCAGGTCCTCGACGAGTTTGAAAACGTCAGCGAGCCCTTGGATACTCCCGTCGATTCGCTCGCCGCGATCGAATTGCTGTCCGCTCGCATCGGCGATATCTCGCTGACCGATACACCCACTGCGGACAAAATCGAGATTCTAGGCTGGCTCGACTTAGCACTCGACGATGCCCCCGCGCTCGTGGTGTGTGGACTGAATCATCCGTTCGTGCCCGAAGCGGCGGCGTCGGATCCGTACCTACCCTCGTCGCTGCAATCGAAACTCAGCCAGCGGATCAATGATCGGCGGTACGCACGCGATGTTCATGCGATGCAGCAGATGCTCAGTACTCGCGAGGACGTCCGTTTTCTCGTCGGCACGCACTCCGCCGATGGATCACCGACACCACCGAGCCGTCTGTTAGCGGCAGCGTCCGCGGGTGACGCCGCCCGCCGCGTCTGCCGATTGTTGACCGAGCCTCGGCAACCCGTGCATGTCGTTTCACGGGTCACTCCGGATGCACCGGAGGACACCACGAAATCGAACATCGATTATTTCCGCCCACCGCCGCCGCAACCCCGGCGGACCATTGATACCCTGAGCGTGACCGCATTCTCGGCCTACCTCGCCTGCCCTTATCGATTTTATTTGCGGTATGTGGAAAAGTTGCGACCGCTCGATGACGCGTCACTCGAACTCGCAGCCAACCAGTTCGGTGATCTCGTTCACGGGGCGTTGGAGCAATTTGGGGAGAGTGATCAGAAAGACGAGCCGGATCCTGACAAGATTGCCGAGGCGCTGATCTCGCAGTTGCACAGGTACGCCGCGGAACGGTTTGGCGAGAACACCGCGTCGACGGTGCAGTTGCAGGTCCGTCAAGCCGAACGACGATTGAAAACCGTGGCGTTGCGGCAGGCCGAACGGATCGCCCAAGGCTGGCGGATTGAAAAGGTCGAAGCTTCCGTCGACGAACTCGATCATGACCGCGAAACGAAACAACCCAAACGACCCACCGGCATCATGATCGATGGCCAGTTCACGGGTCTGCGAGGACGATTTGACCGCATCGACTATCACGCCGAATCCGATCGCTGGGCGATCTTAGATTACAAAACGCACGGCAACCTGCCTGAGAAAAAGCACCTCAAGAAGCTGGCCGACGGTTCAACCCAGTGGATTGACTTGCAACTGCCGCTCTATCGCCGGTTCATCCCGGACCTGGGCATCTCGGCGAATCCCGCTGACGTCGAACTCGGGTATTTCAATGTCGCAGAAAAGGATGCGGAAACGAAGATTAATATCGCCAATTTCTCGCAGTCGCAATTTGAACAGGCCGATGAGCTGATCCATCACTGCGTGCGACAAATTCGGGCGTGTCAGTTCGATCCCAATCCGGCGGGCGTGGAGTACGACGACTACGAAATGATGTTTAATGAAACGCTCAATACCGCGCCGATCGACAACGACAACGAATCAAGTGAGGAGTCATCATGAGCGATCCTGAAACGAATCTCGCCGAAGCCGAAATCACGGATATTGAAAGAGCGGATGCTGTCGTCGGCGATGCGTTCGACGAGCTTCTGCTCGGCCAAGAAATGCTGACACCCGAACTGCTCCGGGGCGCGTTCGAACCGACTCTCGTGCGCGCTTCCGCGGGCACTGGCAAGACGTACCAATTAACCGCCCGCTTGTTAAAGATCCTGTTGACGGGCGCGCCACCCGAAACGGTGCTGGCGACCACGTTCACTCGCAAGGCCGCGGGCGAGATTTTGACGCGGGTGCTCGTGACGCTCGGCCAAGCCGCCGATCCGGAGAAACCGGAGGCGTTGGCGGCGCTCCGTGAACAGGTTGGTTTGCCGGGATTGCCAAGGCATGTTTGCGGCAATCTGTTTCATCGACTGCTGCGGAATATCCACCGACTGCGAATCTGCACGCTCGATAGTCTATTCTCTCAGCTCGCCCGAGCATTGCCATTCGAATTGGAACTGCCCCCAGGATGGCGATTAACCGACGATGTCGAAGAAATTTGGCTGCGTCAGGTGGCCGTTGGCAACATGATCGACAGTTTGAAACCCGCCGAGATCGAGAGCCTGGTCTCGATGCTCGGTCGTGGTGATATCAAACGCAATATCGCTCGCGAACTGATCACCGTCGTTGAAACGACGTACACCATGGCCCGGCAAGCCGGTGTGGAAGTCTGGGGCTCGATCCAAGTTCCGACGCGGCCCGAGTCGAAACGGATCACCGCGACGGCCGGTTCGTTTCGCATGGCGGATCTGCCGCAGAAGTCGCTTCGTGAACTTCTCGAAAAAATGGCCGATCATCTCGACGCGCGCGACTTGGCACCACTGGTCGAACAAACCCTGCTGAAGAACATTCACAAATCTCGTCGGTTGGATGAGGAAGTCAAATTCGGTCGCAGCAAGTTCCCTGCCGAACTCGATTCAGGCTTTGACGTTCTGTATGAATCAGTCCAGTGCGAAGCCCTCTCGTTGCTGAGGAGCCAAAACCAAGCCACCGGTGGCGTTGCGGTTCACTACGACGAAGCGATCTCGGAGCTGAAGCAAACCCAGCGTGCATTTGCTTTTGACGATATTGCGGTGCGATTGGCGGGCGTTTTCCGTAACCTCGATGCGGCGACGATCCAGCAACGACTCGATGCCAAGATCGATCACTTGTTGCTTGACGAGTTCCAAGACACCGCCCCGGTGCAGTGGCAGGTGCTCAAGGTACTCGCGCAGTCGACGGTAACACCTGTCACGAACGCTGGCGACATGGCCGCATCGGCACCGGACGCCGTCGATCCGCGGCGCAGTCACTCGTTCTTCTGCGTGGGTGATACCAAGCAAGCGATTTATGGATGGCGTGGCGGCGTCGCGGAGATTTTTGATGCGGTTGATTCCAATATCGAAGGCATCGTTTCCAGTTCGCAAGACAAGAGTTTTCGCAGTTCGGCGATCG
>JBDNIG010000385.1:0-28134 GCA_041688415.1 Rhodopirellula sp.
CAATAAGGTGGTGGACATGTGCGTTCTTTCAAAGGATGACTTTAGAAATCTCCCTGACAGAATGGCATGTCCACGCTTTTTTATCCATACACCGTACTTTCAGCATCCTTCAGTCCTGCGCACGCTTCAGTCGGATGAGCCTTAAAAGATTGGTTCGCGGCCACCTTTTCCGGTTCGCATTTCTGCTGGTTGTTGAAATCGGCAATGTCGCGCCTGCCGATTCTGCTCTGTCGCTCTACCGTGGGCGATTCTGACGAACCTGTGTTCCTCCTGTAGCGACGGTCAATTGGTGGTGGGGTCTCGTTACGTCGGGTTCTAGCGGACGTTTGCTAGGTTATGATGGAATGGGTCCAGGTGCCGCAAACACCTTGCCATTGGATCGGAGACCATTGGCACGGGCAGATAAACGCACTGACTGCCTGAATTTCGGCCAGCGTGAAAGTTTTGCAATCATTATCATTACTTTGGAAAAGCAACATGGATTATGTGCTACTTTTCGCCTATCTCTTCATTGCGATTGGATTTTCCTTTCTCTGTTCGATCGCTGAAGCGGTCCTACTTTCGATCACGCCGAGCTACATTGTCGAACGTCGGAAAGACACGACGAAATCCGCGGAGCGAATCATTGCGTTGAAGGAGAACATTGATCGACCGCTCGCTGCGATCCTAAGTCTGAACACGATCGCACACACTGTCGGCGCCGCGGGGGTGGGGGCGCAAGCGGCGCACATGTTCGGCGATAAGTACGTCGGGGTGATCAGCGCCGTTTTGACATTACTGATTTTGGTGCTCAGCGAAATCATTCCGAAAACGATTGGTGCTTTGCATTGGCGGCAGCTCGCCGGCGTCGTGTCGATATTCGTCCGCTGGCTGATTGTTTTGATGTTCCCATTGGTTTGGCTATCTGAGATTCTGACGCGATGGCTCGCCGGTAATAAAAAACAGAAACTGGTCACGCGTGCCGAAATCGAGGCGGTCGCGGAGCTTGGGACGAACGAGGGTCTGTTGAAGACGAGTGAGTCTCGAATCTTGCGAAACCTGCTCAGGCTGGAGTCGATCACAGTCGAGGATGTCATGACCCCGGCAACGGTCGTGATTTCAATGGAGCGATCGCGGCGGGTCTCCGAAGTGGTTGAAGAAATCTCCGCCCTGCCGGTCTCTCGCATCCCGCTTTACAAAGAACGTCGCGATGCCGTGACTGGATTTGTGCTCCGGAGCGATCTGTTGATAGCGATTGCGGCAGGTGATCTCGATAGGACTCTGGAATCATTCTCCCGCAAGATTTTGGCCGTACACGAAGACGATAGCCTTACGCGCGTTTTCGATACACTCTTGGACGATCGCGCCCACATCGCAATCGTCATGGATCGGTATGGTGGCGTCGAGGGAGTTGTCACATTGGAAGACGTGCTGGAGACGTTGTTGGGTTTGGAGATCGTCGACGAGCATGATGAAACCATCGACATGCAGAAACTTGCCCGCGATCGTTGGAAAGATCGTATGGAGAAGCAGGAAATCAAGAAAGCGGCTGCCGTCGATTCGTGAACTCAGACAAAACCATTCGTTCTTTTGAAGTGCCTAACATGAAGAAGGTGAAGAAGGGGCCACCCAAATTTGTTGCTCAAAGAGCTGACAGCCTGCATCACATAGGAGAAATACGGCGATTTGGTTGGCTGGGTTAAATCGGGTTGCCGCGAAAAAGTGGGAGGCCTTTTTCTGCTTTCTGGCGAAACGAACTGGGTCGCCATGGCTCCGCATGCCTGGAACGCTGAGCATCCCGAATCGATTCGGACATACCGCCAAGCCGAACGTCGCCAAGCCTCCGACCGCAAACGAAAGGGGTGTGCCCGCCGCCGACTTGGCAAGAAGTAAAGCCGACGCCATGGCGCACGCCCGCTACCCCACTCCGCTCGACCGAACCACCGACTGGTTCTGGTCTACGGTTACTTTCAATCAGGCCTAGTGGTTTGTCAATCTTGAGTTTTAGGGTTAGCCGTTTTGGCGCTAGCCACGGTTTCGTCGTAATAACCCAGGCTAGCGCCCAAATGGCTCACATTACAAATCCTAATGTTTAACGCTGACAGACCACTAGTCGACATTCACGAGTTCCACAATGAAGTGAAGGTTCGAGTGAGCAGGAATGGAGCCTGGGGAACCGCGTTCGCCGTATCCGAGCTTGGAAGGCACCCACAGTTCGATCATTCCGCCTTCACCGACGAGTTGCATTCCTTCGGTCCAACCGGCGATGACATTTCGCAAGGGAAAAGTTGTCGGTTCACCTCGCTCATAGGAGCTGTCGAACACTTTTCCACTATTGAGCCAACCGCGATAGTTGACAGTCACCGTGCTGGCGGCCGTCGGCTTCTCGCCGTCGGAGTTTCGCAGAATCCGATAATTCAGCCCTGAATCGGTCGCCGAGAACTCGGGTACGGCATCCGCGTCCATTGCACCCGTTCCGGCTTGAAGTTCAGGCTTGTCGACAAACGTGATTGGTTTCCATGTCGCTTTTGCGGCATCCGAGGTTGCCAGCTCTGAAGAAATGTCTGGGCGGGATTTCGCAGTGGTGCGACACCCCGGAACCGTGAATACGACGCTCAACAGACACCATGGCAACCAATTCTTCATTTTCGTTCCAACGCTCAAGTCTCGCATCCCGCGTCAATCCAATACCGCCATCGGAAGCCAACCGTGCCTCCATTCTTCGTTGGCGAGGGTAGCGAATACACGCATTTCTTGAAAGTCCATCATTCTTCAAGCGTTTCCTCGCACGATGGAAAGCACCTGCTTATGGGCGGTCAAGCATGCGTGTTCTTATGGCGCGGCTGGCGACCATTCGTGTCACACCGATGACTTGCACCGCGACAGTCCTTTGACCTGGCCGAATGCTTCGGCGAAAGCTGCGAACGCTATCGGGATAACGTGAAGCAATCGGCGAACACGCTGGCAGCACCACGCATCTCAGTCGTGCCCCTGATGCACTTCCTTCGCGTGAAAGACAAGTGATGAGCGCGGAATTTAGGCAGAAAAATGGGGGCAGAAAAATACGAAGTAGGCGGTCGAGACATTTTTCTGCCCCCCATCTTTCTGCCAACGAAGAAAATGTTACGGGCGAAGAAAATGTGACGATGGCGATAAAGATCCGAGACTCTTCTGGATACCGCTCCGACTGCAGTTGTCTCGTGCAAGACCCTGTGTGGTGAATCCACGCTTCGCTTCTTCAGTCGCATTTTTCGCGTCATTGGAACAGGAAAGGGTTTGCTGACTCGATTCAAATTGAATCCGGCATTGAGCTCTGGAAGCTGCCTGAAACACTTCGCGAGTTGATCCATGCGGGTAGCGGTGGAAACCTCGCGTTGCGGATCCGTGGCTTGTTTTTCAGGAGAATCTTGGCGGAGCAGCTCCAATCGCATACGGAATGTGTTATACTTTGAACGAAAACTGCATTTTTGATTCAAGTATCGCACAATGGCTCGTCAGCGTCCTATTCCGTTGCCCAAGCACGCCCGGCTTCTGAAGCGATTGGGCGAGAATTTGCGTTTCGCTCGGAAACGGCGAAAATTGACGACCACCCAGGTCGCTGAGCGGGCGGGGATCAGCCGTTCCACTTTGTATCTCCTGGAGAAAGGGGAAGCGAACACGTCGCTCGGGTCGCTGCTCCAGGTCTTAGTCGCGCTGCGGCTGGAAAATGACTTGGCCCAGATTGCTGCTGACGATGTGCTCGGTCGTAAGCTGATGGACTTGGGACTCGAGAAACCTCGCAAGCCGCCGAGCTGAGTTATGACACTCACGGTTCATGTCGACGGCGACTGGGCAGCCCTTGGCGGTGCGACACCGATTGGGCGATTATTGGTCGATCGTGTTCTCGATTTGCGTCAGCAACACAGACGACCATTTGCGCAACCACGGCTTTCTCCTAACCGACCACGGCTGGCGTTTGTCGCCCGCCTACGACCTCAACCCTGATCCCCAAGGCACCGGACTGTCATTGAGCATCTCTGAAATCGACAACGCATTGAGTCTTGAACTTGCACGCGAAGTCGCCCCATACTTTCGCATTGATGCAGGGGATTCGAACGAGATCATCGATCAAGTCAAAGACTCAGTGAGTCAGTGGCGCAAAGTCGCCAGCCGACGGGCAATTGGCCGAAGCGAACAGAACCGCATGCAGAGTGCGTTTCGACTATCTGAAAAATGACTAACAGTTTTGCACTCCGAGATCGCTAGTGAAATCCCATTGGCCGTCCGGGAAGCAAACAGGTGGCCGGAACCATCAAAAATCGGTTCCGGCCATCTTTTACGGTTACGTGGTTCTTAGACATGCGAGGACAAGTCACGCAAATGCCGTCACTTCGCGTCTTTACCGTCTCCACTCAGCTTGCTCACCAAATCGTTCACTTGCTTTTCCGTAAGACGCTGGCGGGTTTGGTTGAGCATCTTGGCAAAGTGGTCTTGGCCCGATTCGCTTGAGGGGTAGCCGATGTTGTCGCCGGATTCGGGCTCATTGGAGGTGGCCAGTTTGGTACCGTCTGCATCCAGAATCACAAACCAGGGAATGCCACCCTGGGCTCCGTCTCGCATCTCTTTCATCAGTTCTTGTGCGCCAGGCAAGCGATGGTCCATTTTGACAAGAATGTAATCCTCTTCCCAAATGGGGTTCTCCTTCAAGAATCGAGACAACATGTGACATGGGCCGCACCACGTCGCTGTTTCCTGAACGATCACTCGCTTGTCTTCATCGGTCGCTCGCCGCAACGCGTCGTCGAGAACCGATCTCGCTGCTGGGAATTCGGGCTTGTGGCTGCGTAGCCACTCGATCAGCTTTTCTTTCGACAACTCGCCCTCGGTCGAAAGCTCGCCTGCATCCGCCGCGTCAACCTTTTCGCCCTCAGCATTGAGCACAACCAGCAGAAATTGGTCGCGATCATTGTCAAGCGACTCGTCGACTTTCATAGCGAGTTCGCCCGCAAGTTTCTTGCCGTCGCCAGCGGTTGGGATCGCCATGAGCAGGAACTCGTCGCGCACCTCGTAGAAATCTTGTTCTTCATAGCGAATTTCCATCAAACGATGAATCAGCGGATTCTCGGGCTGGCCAAACACAATCAACAAATGCTGGTTCACCAACTGAATCGATTTCAGCGCCTTGTCAAAACGTTCCGCCAGAGATCCCTCGATGGCAAAAGCGGCTGCGATTCGTTCTTCCAGAGTCTGCGGGACGTAACGTTTTGGTGCAGGCGGAGCTTGCACGTCGCCGAGATCTTTCGTTTCGCCCGGCTCAACAGAAAAATCCGGTAGCGAGTGGTACATGCCATCGTCGGTTGTGCCGAGATTCACGGAATAGTCCCAACCGCCCACCAGCCCTTCGATCTTAAACCTTCCCGCATCATCGGTCATGGTACTACCGCCGAATCGGGTGCTCCATGTTCTGTTGTCTTCACCCGGCACGTTGATACCGTAATGGATTTTTTTGTTCGGCCATGCTGACTTCGTTTCATCCGATAACAATCGGCCTGTGACCGTTCCCGTCGGTTTCAGTTCGACGTCGAGTCGGGTTTGTTCCGGCTTGACGATGACAACCGCCGCGAGTTTCTTTCCCGAGCTATTGATATGAACGTAGGTCGATTGTTTTTGTCGCGTGACGCGAAACATTCCTCGCTCGTTCGTACTCGCTTGCCAATCGTTTCCACCAAAATTCTGTGCCACACCTTCCAGTTTCGCCGAGGCAACCGGTTGTCCCGTATCCAAGGCGGTTACTTTCCCGGTCAGTTCTTTGCCATCGCATCGGAACGTTGCTGGCGTGACAGAGCATAAACGCGATAGTCCAACCCCATGCCGTCTTTCCAAGCAACAACCGTTTGCACCCGCTCGTTTTCGGGATAGCGAAATGTAGCAATTCCGTCTTCGTCGGTTCGAAGACCGGACATTGTGTTTGGCCACTCGAGTTGAACCGCGAACTTGGCACCCGCAACAGGGACACCGCCCGCGTCGAGCACTCGAACGCTTCCCGTCTTTCCTGCCAATAGTTTGATTTCAACGTCATCGGTAATCACCGATTCGCCTTCCACAGTGAATCGCCCCACTGCAAGTTGTTTGCCGTTCGCACTTTCCGAACGGATGATGACGGCAGGCAAGGCAGCCTGATTCAACTTAATCGAAAGACGGAACTTGCCGTCGTCATCGGCGGTCACTTTTTCGTCCAGTTTCCCCTTCGACAAGCCAAAATGCACGGATGCACCGGAGGCCGGTATACCGTCAGACGAGACAACCCTGCCAGTGACCTCAACGGAAATCAAGTCAGCACCCGCAGCCGGCGAGTCAGCAAATACTGGAGCGCATAAAAGGAAAGACGCAAAGACGGTCGTCGCCACAAAAGCGATTGAAAAGCGAAGATTCATGCGGTGGACTTCTCAAAAGTTTGGTTCGATAAGGAGATGGGTGACGAAGCAATGAGCGAAAAAGCCGTGTTCGCTACTGGTCAATGTAACGTAGAACGCGACAGGAAATGTGGCGGGGGTAAAAAACTCCGCATACCACCTAGGTCACATGGGATTTCGCAAATTCAGTACCTTGGCTCACGCGACAAACGACCCAATCGTCGAATTTGCCTGAGCGACAGCGAGTAAACAGAACGTGCTGAATGGTAGTGGACGAGGCAACGAGTCCAACCGCGAAGGACTCGTTGCCTCGTCCACTACGCGACTGATTCTTTCGCTGTCGCTGAGTGCCAACACGCGGTATGGAGTCGAGGGTTTGGGGATTCACCGTGATCGAAAGATGTCGCTGGTCAGGCACGCGATCACCATTGTCTGCAGTCCATAGTCATCGGCTTTGACACGGTCCAGAATACTGTCGATCTCTTTCTGATCGAGTTGCTCCATGTGTCGTCCGGCGGCGTAGGTGAGGAGTTTCTCGATCAAATTGCGAGCGAACACGTCACGGCGACTTTCTAAAAGAACTGCTTTGAAGCTTGGGAAGTCTTGGAAAGTTTCTCCGGATGGGAGACTGCCTGAAGGATCAACCTTGGCCCCTACGTTTTTGAATTTGGGTTTTGGATATTTCGTTCGCCAGCGACCGATGGGATCAAACGTTTCGAGGGCGAAACCGAGTGGATCAATGTTCCGGTGGCAAACGGCGCATGTTTTGTCCGCGCGGTGCTTTTCTAACTTCTCTCGGATCGTCTTCGCGCCGCTGACATCACTATCGAGCGCGGGTACCTCGTCGGGCGGCGGGGGAGGTGTGATTCCGAGGATGTTCTCCAGGACCCACACGCCACGCGTTACCGGTGATGTGTCAACGCCATTGGCACTGACGGTCAACACGCCGGCCATTCCCAGTAGTCCACCGCGGTGGGCGTTCTCATCGAGGCTGACACGTTGAAACCCATCCGCCAAGCGAAGGCTGTCTTGCTCGGGTAACCGATAAAGCTTGGCCAGTTTTTTGTCGACGTAGGTGTAGTCGGCGTCGAGAAAGTTCGTCACCGAACCGTTCTCTTCAAGCAGGTTCCGAAAGAACCGGCGTGCTTCCTCCTTCATCGACTCAGGCAAATTCTCGGCGTAGTACTCCGACGCGGCTTTACGCGGCGGCGGCAAATTGCCGATGTCTCGCAGGTTCAGCCAGCTATCGAGAAAGCCGTTGCCGAATTCGCCTGAACGCTCATCGGCGAGCATCCGGCCAATCTGCATTTTCAATTCGTCCGGATCGGTCAAGCGACCGGACAGGGCGGCGTCGAACAGAATCTCGTCCGGTGGCGCCGCCCACAGGGCATACGAAAGTCGCGACGCAAGATCGAACGGACGTAGCTCGGTTTCATCCTCGGGAGTGATTTCGCTCAAGTAAAGGAACGACGGGGAGCAAAGCATCATCTTCAACGCATCCAAGGCGGCCTGGCGCGGCGTGGCCTTTTCGGATAAACGTGTTTGATAGATGGCCTCGATCCGCGCGCGATCGGAGTCACCGAGGGGACGCCGGAAAGCTCTTCGGCCAAATGAAAACAGTTGCTCGAGTGCATGATCCGCCTGAAAACCTGCGGTGCCGAAAATGGCAACTTCTTCTTTGCCACCGTCTGCTTCCGCTAACGGACCGTGGACTTTTATTTCCCCGATCTTGATAAAAGGCAGCTCTCCTTCGCGAAGCAGCGAAATACGACTGACACCGGCCTTTGGATTCTTGAATTCATCCTTGTATCTCTTGTTGGTCTCGATCACCGACGCCCGCGATTCGTACGGACCGTTGGGGAAAATGAATCGCGGCGTCTGACCGGCTTCCAACCAGACGCGGAAACTCAGCCACTCGGGCTGATCATCAGGCACGATGGCACTTCCCAGGATCGGTTCAATCGCTTGTGGATAGTGGATGTGCCCCTTGGTCGCGTCGCCGGGAACGACGGCAAGCTGAAAGGGCTCGGAAAAATCAATGCGAAAGATCTTCGGGTCGTAATGCGTGTCGCGGTGCATCGCCTGGGCGTGGACTTCAATATCGTAAAGTCCCGATACGGGAACGCCCTCTAGAAAATCCTCAATGTGTCCGTAACCGCCTTGCCGCGTATCCGTGTTGGGCTGCTCGTAAAGACAAAGGAACTCGAAATTGAAGACGCTTCGGTGAGCGCCGGTCAGTTCTTCGTACTGTTGAAAATTGTCCGTGAAATGCCATGACTTTGGCTCCATCGCAGGTTTCCCCAGACGTGCCTCGACCAGTCGCGAAGCCGCTTGAAAGTATTGGTCTAGCAGGAAGCCCGAGGTCACGAGGGACTCACCGATCGTGTCCATGTGATGGCTGGTGTTGTCCTTGGGAAAATCCGCGGTCAGCCCCAACGTGTCGACACGTCGGTCGAAAAGCGTGGCCAACGTATTTTCATATTCGCGGTTGGAAAGCCGACGCATCACCGTGCGTCCGCCCGAACTCTTGATCTTGTCGCGAGCCTGCTCGAGATGGTTTCGCAACTCACTGACAAACGCCACACGCTCGTCGTCGGTCGGCTGATCCGCATCCTCCGGCGGCATCAGTTGCAGCGTCACCTGGTCGACCATTTCATCGGCAGTGATTAGCTGTTGCTCCGATGCGAGTGGCAGTGAGAACGAGTCGAACTCGCGCTCGCCCTCGGCCGCGTCAGAGCTATGGCACTCGATGCAGTATTTTCCTACGAAGCCGGTGGCCGTCGACTCTTGTTGAGGAGTAGCGTCCACCGCAACGGCGGCGGGAGTTACTAACAGGCAAATACCGAAAACCCAAGCAGCTAGCTGGGCAGCGCCAGTTTGGAGCGACTGGTAACTTGAAGGGTAAGCGAGGAAATAAGTTGCGTGAAATCCCTCGCTTACGCGTCGGGTTACGAAAAACCGCCACTTTTGATGGAGGTGACGCTGTTCAGCTAGAAACGCTTTCGATGGGAAAGACCTACACAAATGCATGGCGATCGTGCTTATGAGAAGGTACCGGTGCTTGTTCCGAACGAATCCTTCTCGATACCCATCCGCTGAGCGATGTCGACGAACAGGTTGCATAGCGGGACACTGCCAGAGCGTTTCGAAGCGACATTTTTGAACTCACCGCGACCGTATCCGCCACCTGCCACCATGATCGGTAGGTCACTGTTGGTGTGCGAGCTACCGTTGCCGATACCGCTACCAAAGAGCACGGCTGTCGAGTCGAGTAACGTTTGTTCGCCATCTTGGATTCCGGCAAGACGTGTCAGGAATTTCCCGAAGTGTTCCAACTGATACGACTCGAGAGTAATCAGATCCGCGATCACGTCCTCATCATTGCCGTGATGCGAAAGGCTGTGATAGGACTTGTCAATCCCGAGGTTCTGGGGCAAGAAGCTGCCGCCGATCTCCAGGGTGGCAATCCTTGTCGAGTCAGTTTGCAATGCCAGAGCGATCAGCTCATACAGCATGGGAAGGTCGTCGACCGTGTTCGTGTTGGCCGGTTTTTCAAAAGGTGGTTCCGGTTTGGGGTGATCAGCCCAGCGCCTGCGGACTTCGAGCCGTTTTTCCACATCACGAATCGAGCTGAAATACTCGTCCAATTTGGCCGTGTCTTCGTGATTGACCCGTTTGGACAGTGAACTCGCTTCCTCCAGCATCGAATCGAGAACCGAAGCTTGTAGTGAGTTGTCCTTGACCTGCTGGGCCCGTCGTTCTTTCGACTCGGTCACAAAGAGTCTGTCGAACAATTCTGCTGGACCCGTGATCGGCGGTACGCGGACGCCCGATTTGGTCCACGACATTTGGCATCCTCCGTGAATGCCTCCTTCGGAGCCAATCGTCAGCGATGGAAATCGAGTTTGGTTGCCGACCTCATCGGCGATGAACTGGTCAATCGTGACGTTGCCGTCGCGTCGGTTCTTCGATTCGTGGTGGAGCACTCCGGAGAGAAAGGTGTGCACGGCGAAGTGACCGCCTCGCAAGCCATGATCGAGTCCGCGATAGATCGTCATTTGGTCGCGGTTTGCCGCGAGCGGCTTGAGGAGTGTGGTCTCTTCAAATTCGCGTCCCGTGGTCTCCGGGAAGAAATGCTTCTGCTGAAAGCCGAGCAGGTTGCCGACCGCGACGAACCGCCGTGCACCGACGCCTGCGCCGCGTGCCGGCTGAACAGCCGAGTGACCACCGACCGATTCGGCCATCAGGGAGGGCATCGCCGGCAGAGCGAGGCCCCCGGCAACGGACTGAATGACGAAGCGACGCCGATCAAGATTCATTGGATTTGACATGCTGGCATTCTATCATCTGTGGAGTCGTCAGGTAAAACACAAAGTCGAGCATTTGACGCTGCGAATCTCTGGCTTTCACGCAAACACTCAGGCAACCGCCAATTTCAGCGACCAAGAAGTGCGAAACTGGAACTAAGCACATTAGGGGAAATCATTCGGCATCACTTGGATAACCGCGTTCCCAACGGGCCGCGTTTCGCGAACTCAGCGTGGGGCAATGCCCACGCGGTTAAACGGAAAAACTTGATCGGATGTGCTTAGGCGGCTTCGGCTTCCGCGGTGACGTTGAGTCGATTGTACAGTGTTTTCAGGCTGACGCCGAGTTCCTCGGCAACCACTTTCTTGTTCCCGTCGTGCCGTTTCATGCTGCGGTCGATCGCGAGCTGCTCGAGTTCCTTCAGCGACATGGGGGCTGTGCCGACGAGATCATCTCGCAGTTTTCGCCGTGAAAAATGCGCTGGCAGATGTTCCACACCAATCGGCAATGCATCACATAGCACGGAGGCATGCTCGATCACGTTGGCGAGCTCGCGGACGTTGCCCGGCCACTGGTGGCCTTGCAGTTCCGCGATCGTTTCGGGAGTAAACAGTTGATCGTCAGCTCCGTCACGACGATGCCGCCGCAGCAGATGGGACGCCAGCGTGACGAGATCTTCGATCCGCTCGCGCAGGGGTGGCACCCGCAGTTCGAACGTATTGATGCGGAACATCAAGTCTTCGCGAAAGGTTTGTTCGCTGACCATCTGTTCGAGGTCGCGGTGAGTCGCACAGACGATTCGCACGTCGACATGCAGGCTCTCGTTGTCGCCGAGCCGACGGATGTCGCCGCTCTCGAGCACGCGCAGCAGTTTCGCTTGCACCGCGAGTGGCAGTTCCCCAATTTCATCGAGAAACAAGGTGCCGCCATTGGCGACTTCGAACAAGCCCACACGTGTTGTGTCGGCACCGGTGAAGGAGCCCTTCGTGTGGCCGAACAGTTCACTTTCGATCAGCGTTTCGGGTAGTGCACCGCAGTTGACCGCGACAAATGGTTTCTCAGCACGCAGGCTCTGACTGTGGATCGCACGGGCAACGAGCTCTTTCCCGCAACCGGTCTCGCCCCGGATCAGCACGGTGGAGTCGGTCGGTGCGACCCGCCCAATTAGCTTGCGAACGGCTTCCATGGACGCATGGCCGCCGATCAAGTCGCTATGTCCTTCGGCACGCTGGAGCCGATGCATGAGTGCCGAAAGCAATCGTTTTCCCTCCCGCCGTTCACTGACGCGTCCGAGCAGGGTAGCGATATCAGCCAGCCGAGTTGGCTTGGTGAGGTAATCGAACGTGCCGTGCTTGATCGCATCGATTGCCGTTTCGGTCGAAGGATTGGCGGTCATGATGATCGCTTCGATCTCGGGTCGAATCTCACGCGCCTGGGCAATGACTTCGATGCCATTGAATCCAGGCATGTTGAGGTCGACGAGCAAGCAGTCGATGCGTTCTCGTTTGATCGCCTCCACAGCGGTCACGCCGTCCGGGCAAACGGTCACGCGGTAACCCATCCGCGGCAGTTCTTTCCGCATCAGTTCTTGGAGTGGCTTCTCATCATCGGCAAACAGGATGTGCATACTCGACTTCGCCTTCTCGGCGGCAGCGGCACTTTCTTTGGCGGTCGGTTTTCGCTTGTCGGTCATGAGATGATGGGAGGGGTTTGAGACTGGTAACTACGCTCTCCAGAGCGTGGCTTTTGACGTTGGCTGTGATTCTCCACCGTCCGATGACGGTGGCTACAAAAATGGTTTCCTGTCGTTTTCCTGGGGCGGACGCCCGAGGCGACATCCTGCCGTCGCTCGGCGACTTTCAATGTTCGTCTACGCGGCTTGAGGTTCGGCATCTTGCCAATGCCTCTCCGCGCCGTGCGTTTGTTTGGACAAATCGCCGCGACCGGCGACGCGATGGATCGGCAGTCGCAGTTCGAATTCGGAACCGAGTCCGTCGCCTTTGCTGCGTGGGATCAGTTGCCCACCGTGCTGGGACACGATGCGGTACGAAATGCTCAACCCCAGCCCGGTGCCGCTGCCGTCGCGGCGGCGGGTGTAGAATGGTTCGAACAAGTGCTGCATGACCTCGGGGGTCATCCCGCAACCGCTGTCGCGGACCCGTATGCTGGCACGGTCGCCGTCGTTACGGAGAATGATGTCAACGCGTCCCTCACCGTCAACGCTTTCCATCGCATTGGTAACGAGGTTCAAGATGACTTGGCGAATTTCTTGTGAGTTCGCATACGCGGCGACGGGTTCGACCGCATCGACGTGAATCTGTTTGCACTTGTACTGTCCGAGCGTGCCGATCATCTCGACGACATCGTTGACCAACGGACTCACATCGACGCTCTCGCGCTCGACATGTCCGACGCGGCTGAAACTTAGCATGCGTTCCGTAATCGACTTGCACCGGTACGCTTCGCCTTGGATTCGTTGCAGGTTTTCTTGGAGGGTTTCCATTAGCTCCTCGTCCACCAAACGGTCTTGTTCGGGGACCATTAAGAGGTCATTGACACGGGATTCGAGAGACTCGGCGCACCAGGCAATCGCGGCCATGGGGTTGTTGATTTCGTGGGCAAACCCCGCGGCGAGAAAACCGATCCCCGCGAGTTGTTCGTTGCGAATGACTTCACGAGATCGAATTTTGACCTCTTCGTCTTTATCGCGGCAGATGTTCTGGATGTGCAGCAGGCTCTTTTGAAAGCGATCGGTGACCTCGTTGAGGATTTTGCCGAGTTCGCCAATCTCATCGTCGCTGCCCATTTCGATGCGGTGGCGGTATTCGCCCCGCGCGACCAACCGGGCACCCATCACGAGGTTACTGAACGGTCCGATCACCATCATTTGAAAGTACCAGACCATCGCGACCGTGATCAAAGCGCCAATTCCCAATGCGATCCAAGCACCCGCGATCCCGGCGCGATGTTGCAGTTTGACGTGATTGCTGAAGCTTGCCATTTGGCTGTGGATCAAAGCGAGATGGTCGTGCGTTTCGGTAACGAGTTCAGCGAGTTTGCCCGACAGGTCGTTGCAGCCCTTTTGAGAATAAACGACGAGCGACCGCGGGTCCTGTCGCATGCGGTCCACCTGGTGAATCATTTGCGCAATCGCGACCACCGAGGCACGCTGCTCTTGGGTGTCGATGAGCGTGGCGGCCAAGTCGCCTGATTCCATTGGCGACGATTGATCGGACACTTCGCACTCACCCAACGGACACTCGATCCCAATAGCGGCGGCGTAACGATCCAGCGCCATCGTCAGCTCGAACATCACGTGATCAAAATTGGCGCGTTCAAGCTGCAGGTCGCTTTCGGCGAACATCGAGGACTCGGAAGACCCGAACGAGTCGATCATGCCTTCGTGTGACTTCATCAGGCAAATCCGCGTATTGCTATCGCGTGCGGCGGCAGCCCATTCGCTCAGGTCAGTCGCCATCGGCAATTCCCGGGCACGTGTGCTGATGGCATCGGCAAGGGCACGATACCGATAGAATCCGAGCAAGCCGACGACCGTCAACGACACGATCGTGAGTGTCAACGTAATGACACCGAAGAGCAATTTGGTGCGGATCGAATGACGGTGCAGTAAACCGGTGACGGGCGTGCCCCGCTTCCATATCCCGGAATCGGACGCCCCACGGCTGTCGGGGCAATCGAGATCGATCGCGCTGTTTTCAAACGACTCCCACTCCCGCTGCCGCGAGGGTTGCGAGCGGGCGAGGTCAGCGTCGAAGCCACCCCGAGCCGAATTTTGAGCCGAATTTTGAGCCGATGTTGCCGGTTCATCGACACTCGTCTCGGAGCGCCAGAATCGAGATGCCCAGGAGTTTTTCCTGGAACCATCCTTGAAGAAAAGGCGTTCCAAGACACGCCTAAGATCTCGGGAATTGCGCATCGGTCGGCCTCCCAGGCCCATGACTCGCGTGAAACATCCATGTAACGGCTCGACGAGAGTATCGGGGAGTGGACGCAGTATCAAGATCGAAATGGCGGTGAAAACCGGTAGTTCGATCAGGGAAAATAGCCAAAATGCACGCATTTTGACGCTGAAACCCCCGCCATGCGATTGACCAAATCGCATTGTGCAAATACGCTTGCCCGCTTACTGACGGTTCTAAACTAAACGCGTTTCGCGCGCCATGAGGCGGCCAGATGCTTCTGATCTGATGGTTTGGGCCGGTTTGGATCCAAGTACCCCCTTAGGGACAGTTAGCGACGATGGCAAAGAAATCTGACGCAGCCAAAATGGTTTATTACTTCGGCAAAAAGAAAACCGAAGGCAAGGGTCACCCCAAAGCCCTCTTGGGCGGCAAAGGGCTTAATCTCGCTGAAATGACCTCCATCGGGCTGCCCGTACCTCCCGGATTCACGATCACCACCGAAGTCTGCGGTGATTACTACACCAACGGCAAGAAATTGCCTGCCGGTTTGATGGACGACGTCAACGCGGCCGTCAAAGAGCTCGAAGACGAGCTCGGCAAGAAGTTCGGCGACAACGACAACCCGTTGCTCGTTAGCGTCCGCAGCGGTGCCGCCGTCTCGATGCCTGGGATGATGAACACGATTCTGAACCTCGGACTCAACGACACCGCCACCGAGGGCCTCGCCAAGGCCACCAAGAACGAACGGTTTGCTTACGACGCCTATCGTCGTTTGATCAACATGTACGGTGATGTCGTGATGGGATTGCCCCACCACAGTTTCGAAGAAGCGTTCGACAAGGTTAAAAAGAAATACAAGGTCACCGAAGACACCGACGTCCCCGCCGAAGGTCTGCGTGAACTTTGTGACGCATACAAAGCCGTCTACAAGAAGCACTCGGGCGAAGATTTCCCGCAGGACCCGATCAAGCAGCTCCAGCTCGCCATCGAGGCAGTCTTCGGATCCTGGAACGCGGACCGCGCGATTTCCTATCGCCGAATCGAAGCAGCCAAGGGTAACTCGCTGATCGCTAACCTGATTGGTACCGCCGTCAACGTGCAAGCGATGGTGTACGGCAACATGGGCGACGATTCGGGCACCGGCGTGGGCTTCACCCGCGACCCGAACACCGGCCAGAACAAGTTCTACGGCGAGTTCCTGATCAACGCGCAGGGCGAAGATGTCGTGGCCGGCATCCGCACGCCGCAACCCGTTGCCGAAATGGGCAAATGGGACAAAGCGGCCCACAAGGAATTGATGGAGATCAAGAAGAAGCTCGAAGATCACTACCAGGAAATGCAGGATATCGAGTTCACGATCGAGAAGGGCAAGCTGTACATGCTGCAGACCCGAACCGGAAAGCGCAACGGCATCGCCGCGGTCAAGATTGCCTGTGACATGGTCAAAGAAGGCCTGATCACCGAGAAGGAAGCGGTCATGCGAGTACCGGCCTCGGACCTAACGCACTGCCTGCTGCCGTCCTTCAAACCGACTGCACGCAACGCCGCTGACCTGCTCTGTCGAGGCCTCAACGCCTCGCCGGGAGCCGCCGTCGGTAAGCTTGCCTTCACAGCCCAAGAAGCTCGTGAGCGTTATGATGCGGGCGAAAAGATAATTCTCGTTCGCCGCGAAACCAGTCCCGAAGACGTCGAAGGCATGTCGGTCGCGAACGGGATTTTGACGAGCACCGGGGGAGCGACCAGCCACGCCGCTGTTGTGGCTCGTGGCTGGGGCAAGTGCTGCGTCGCTGGGGCCAGCGACGTCACCATCAACGAGAAGTCCAAGAAAATCACGGTGGTGAATGCCGAAGGCCAAACTCGTACCTTCACCGCCAAAGACACGATCAGCCTCGACGGCGCGACCGGTGACGTCATGGCCGGCGAAGTTGAAACGCAAGAACCGAAGCTTTCCGGTGATTTTGCTCAGTTAATGGAATGGGCCGACAAGTATCGCACGATGAAGATTCGCACCAACGCGGATTCTCCCGCCGACAGCAAGCGGGCCCGTGAGTTCGGTGCCGAAGGCATCGGGCTGTGCCGCACCGAGCACATGTTCTTCGACGCCGATCGCATTATCCACATGCGTTCCATGATCCTCGCCGATACCGTTGACGATCGCCGTGCCGCCTTGAAGAAATTACTGCCGTTCCAACGCAAGGATTTCGAGGGCATTTTCAAAGCGATGGCCGGCTTGCCCGTCACCGTTCGCCTGCTCGATCCGCCACTGCACGAGTTCCTGCCTCACGACGCCGCCAGCCAAAAACAGATGGCCGAAGAAATCGGCGTCAAACCGGCTGAGATCAAGAAACGCAGTGACGCCTTGCACGAATCCAACCCGATGCTCGGCCACCGTGGTTGCCGGCTCTGCATTACCTATCCCGAGATTCTCGAGATGCAGGTGCAAGCGATCGTCGAAGCCGTGATCAACTGTTCCAAGAAGAACATCGACACCCAAGCCGAGATCATGATCCCCTTGGTCGGCACCGCCGCCGAACTTCGTATCCTACGTGAGCAGGTTGCCAGCACGATCGAGAAGACCAAGACGGCCAAGAAATTCGAAGGCGAACTGCCGATCTTGATCGGTACCATGATCGAGATTCCACGGGCTTGTTTGACCGCTGACGAAGTCGCTCAATACGCGGACTTCTTCAGCTTCGGGACCAACGACTTGACCCAAATGACGTTTGGTTATAGCCGCGATGACATCGGCGGATTCCTGCCCGATTACCTCGACGCGAAAATCTTGCCAGTCGATCCGTTCCAGTCGCTCGATCAAACCGGCGTGGGACAACTCGTCGAGATGGGGGTCACCAAGGGACGCAGCGAGAAGACCAAACTGAAGATCGGTATCTGTGGCGAACACGGTGGCGATCCCGCATCGGTCGGGTTCTGCAATCGGGTGGGACTGGACTACGTCTCGTGCAGCCCGTTCCGCGTACCAATCGCTCGCCTGGCCGCCGCCCAGGCTGCCCTCGAGCAGAAGAAATAGTCGCGAAGCGACGATAAGTATGCGAGTCTCTCCGAGACACGCATCCGAGTCTCGGAGAGACTCGGCTACTTAGAGGCCTATCCGGCGGTTTTCCCTTCGCTCGACCGTCGGCTAATTTCTGAAACGCGTTCGGCGTTGAAAGCAAACTGGGAAATCCGCAGGCCTGACGCCCCAGGCTAAATGATGCCGTGCCTTCGGCACTCATAACTCGTCCAAACTACTCTCCTCAGAGCACCGAATCATGTCTGACATTGACGCCAAGTACAACGAAGTTGAAAAACTGATCGACGACGAGAAGTACGACGAAGCGATCCCGGCGCTCGAAGCGATCGTGACCGAGGATGATACGTTCGTGTTGGCTCATCTCGCCCTCTCCCGGGCGTACACCAAGACAGAGCAATATGATCTGGCGATTCAGCATGGAGAACGCGTGTGCGAACTCGAACCTGAGGACGCATTCAACTTCACCGCCATGAGTGTCACCTACCAACGCGCGTGGTCCGGAACCCAGAATCAGGATTACATTCGCAAAGCCGAGGACGCGATGGCTCGCGCCCAACAACTCAACGCACGCTGAGTTCGCGGTTGCGTTGAGTCAATCGGCGAATCCACGCAATCGCGTCGAGTGCCAGACTGAACAGCAGTGGGATCACCAGCAGCGTGAAAATGGTTGAGAATACCAAACCGCCGACAACAATCGATCCGAGGCCCCGATAGAGTTCACTCCCTGAACCCGGGGCGATGACGAGCGGTAACATGCCAAACACGCTCGTGCAGGTTGTCATGAAAATGGGTCTCATGCGACTTCGAACCGATGCGCGGATCGCGTCTCGATGCGACATCGGCTCGACGGTACCTTCGGCATCACTCGCGTATCCACGCATGTAGTTCAGTGCTTGGTGGACGATCAAAATAGCATTGTTGACGACCACGCCGACCAGGATCACAAATCCGAGCATCGTGAGCACATCGAGCTGCTGAGTGGGATCATTCTGGCGCACGAACCACAGTCCCACAAAGCCTCCCACAACGGCCAGTGGAACCGTGAACATAATGACCAATGGATACAGAAAATTTTCAAACAGGGCGGTCATCAGTAGATAGGTAATCACGAGAGCCAAGAAGAAGCGACTGAGTGCGACGCTGCCGATCGATTCTTGGTTCCAGCCGCTCCATCGCCCCATCAAAGACGCTTGCACCTCCGATAGCCGGTCCGCATTGCCCGACAACGAAACGAAGATATCGCTACCTAAATAACCTTCGGCACGTGCCTGACCCACAATCTCCAAGATCGTCGATTGGGCTTGCTCAAGCGCCACGTCGTTCGGTGGTGTGACCGTCAACGCGATTGCGCGTTGCTGTTCGACCCGGCGGATTTGTTGTGATGCTTCCGTCGACACAAAATCTGCGATCTGTCCCAGCGGTATCATGGCGACGTCACCGTTAGTTTCCCGCACCGCAATGGGAAGCTCCTCGATCTCCTCGGGGGAGATTTCCGCAGCGGGGTCTCGGACCAGAATCAGATCAATGTTGTCGCCCTGGAAATCAAAATCGCCAATGAATGAACCGTCAATCATCGAGCGAGCCGACATCGCTAGATCACTGACGTTGATATTCAAGCGTTTGGCAACGGCCTGCTTAATTTGTAACTGCCGCTCGGGGCCCGACTCATTGAAGTTATCCGGTGACGAGCGGACCGAGAACTTGGAGAATGCATCTTGAAGTTGTCGTTCCAGATAGCTGGCTGCCAATTTGAGACGCACCATATCATTCCCACTGACTTCGATGTCCACCGCATTGGAACTGCCCGCTCCCCGGCCGAAGATGGAGGCCTGGGATGTGACCCCCTTGCTGGCAGGAATCACGCCGAAGGATTTGTTGAAAACCGCGGCAATGGGTTCCACATTGTTAGGATCTTGGCTGATGCCGATTATGAACACACTGCCGCGGGCAACCACGAAAAAGAATTCCCGTAACGCTGGGATGTTGTGATACTCTTTTCCGGTTCGTTGATCGACAACCGGACCGTGCCGTGATGCTTCTGCGGAATCCGCCGCACTCCAAAATGGCTTGAGTTCCTCCTCGATGCGCTGCCCCACGTAAAAATTCTCCATCACCGAATAGCCCGCCGGTGTCGACATGCGGCAGAACGTGAAGTTCTTGGTGCCGTTGGGCAGGTAGCTGGCCGGTGGCATGAGCATCAGGCTGATGAGGACCGATGCGGCCATGGTGATGGTGATCAACATGATCCGCAGCCAAACGCTCGAGAGGCTGCGATACGTCAAGAGATAGATCAGTGATGCCCAGCAGTCGCTGAGCCACCCAAATAGTCTGACGAGGCCAAACAGGCCGGCGAAGCCTCCCGGTTTGCCGTCGCCGAGATCGCTCGCGCGCTCGTTGGAACTCTCACCTTGGCGATCGATCTGGCGATTTCCAACGCGCGCCGCTGACGTCTGTCGCAGAAACAGTGAGGCGGCCGTTGGAATCACCGTAATCGAGACAATAAACGAGAGTGCCACGGCCGCACAAATGGCCAGGATCAGATCGTAGAACAACTGCCCCGCCTCATCTTGCACCGTCAAAACGGGAGCGAAGACGGCGATCGTGGTCAGCGTCGATGCGAGGATCGCCCCCCAGACTTCGCGCGTCCCATCATAGGCGGCCCGCTTGGGACTGGCCCCCAGTTGCAAATGTCGGTCGATATTCTCCAACACCACGATCGCATTGTCGACCACCATGCCGACGGCAAAACTGAGTCCGGCTAGCGAGATCACATTCAAGTTACGATCGGCGAGCCACATCACGACGAATGTTCCAATGACGGAAATCGGAATCGACACCGCAATGATCAGCGTCGATCGCACGCTGCGCAAAAACACGAGCAACACCACGACCGCCAAACCGCCACCGATCCATAGGTTTTCTTTGACCAAGCTGATCGCGCTGTAGATGTAGTCCGAGTCATCGAACGCCATTCGCAGGCGCAGGCCGTAGCGATCATTTTTGAACGTCCGCAAGACGCCTCCGTCGGCATTCATTTCATCGACGACTTGCTTAACCTGTTCGATGATGTTCAGCACGTTACTGCCGGTTTTGCGTTTGACGAAGATCGTCATGGACGTTTTCCCTTTGCATTGATCAAAGTGGATCGTCTTTTCGAGGGCCAGCTCGACGTTGGCCACGTCGGCTACCCGCACCGGGCTGCCCTCTTCGTCGTACTTGATGATTGTGTCGCGAAGGGGCTCGAGTGAATCGTATTGCCCGAGGACACGAAATCGCACGTCTTGACGACTGTTTGCCATGTCGCCCGCCGATGCATTGACGTTATCGAGGCGGAGTGCAGAATTCAGGTCTGAAATGGTGATCCCGCGCCGCGCCAATGCGGTGGGGTCGAACCGCACTTGAACTTGATGCTTCCGACCTCCCTTGATGTCAATCTCCGCAACCCCATCGATCCGTTCCAGGCTGGGTGTGAGAAAGCGATCGGCGTAGTCATAGAACGTCGCGACCTCGAAATCAGGATCATCCGCTTGCAGGAGCAAGTAAGCGATCGAGTCATCGCCGGCCGTATCGGCAACGTCAATGATGGGACGGTCAACATCTTCGGGATACTCAGGCACCTCACCGATTTTATTGGACACCTCCTGCAAGATTCGTTCGGGCGACGCACCCACGTTGAACTCCAACGTGATCCGAGCCCCGCCGAGGCTGGCGATTGATGTCATCTTCCAAAGCCCTTGGACGGACTTCAGTTTCTCCTCCTGTTCAATGATAATCGACTTTTCGATTTCCTCAGGGCTGCGTCCACTCCAATTGGTGCGAATCGTGATGACGGGGCGATCCACATCGGGGGTCAATTGAACCGGAATCCTCGCCAGCGCGATCACACCAAAGAGCAGCACTAAGATCACGCCGACGGCGGTCTTGACCGGGTTCTCGATTGAAAATTTGATCATGTCCATAATTGTTTACTGATTCCTCTCAACAATCTGCTGGCCCGTGCGGTACATTCCCGGTACCGGTACGAGCAAAGAGTCATCGGGGTCGATGCGAACGAGTGCGCCCGGGATCAACCGCTCGAGACCTTCGATGACGACCTGCACACCGGGTTGCACCCGTTCGACATCCACCTTGCGATCACTTGCAATGGCGTAGGAATCTCGAGTGTGCGACAACACGCGAACGGGTACGGGTTGAGCAACCCATTGCCCCGTCTGACTTTTGTCCTCATCACTTGCGTCGCTGGGCTGCAGAATCCAGATCGTGGACTCATCCGGTTCAATCAATACCGCATCGCGAGGCACGATGAGTTCGGTGGTTGCTTTCGTCACGGGAACAAAAACAGAAACCCCCATGCCGGGACGCAACTGACCTCCGTGGTCATCCAGTTTCACTCGCACGGGAAAGGTGCGGCTGCCAACGGACCCCCGCGAGTTAATCGAGAAGACCTCGCCATGCAGTTCCATCGCCAAACTATCGACGACCACGTCGATCGAGTCTCCAATGCTCAGCAGAGGCAATGATTCTTCGGGCACCATCATTCGCGCATCAATGCGACCACTCGATACGACTTCGGCGATGGGCGATCCGACGGACAAATACTCACCGATCTCGGCATGTTTGGCCACCACACTGCCGTCAAACGGTGCGTAGACGGAGAGTCGTGAAATGCGTTCATTCTCTTCCTTGAGCAAGACATTGAGCTGCGCCAAGCCCGCTTCGCTCTCTTCGATCAGTGAGCGTTTCTGTTCGGCTTCGCTGAGCGAAATCGCTCTCTGCTGAACCAGTTCTTCAAAACGCTTCAGCTCCGCTCACTCGAACTTCAGCGTTGCTTTCTTTTCGGCAATTTGAGCGATGATTTTATCCACTTCTAAGTTCGTCCACGTGTCATCGATACGAGCCATCAGCGTCTCGCCGTCGATGACCCTGCTGCCCTCGTCAACGGGCAGCTCGATCAGCTTTCCGGCAACCTCGGTAGCGATGGTGGCAGTGCGAACGGCGACTAAGTCACCGACCAGCGTTTTCACTGGCACGATGGATTGTCGCTCGATCGTTCCCACGCGAACCAACTGCGCTTGCGGAGTCCGTGGTTTCACTGGCGCCGCTGGGCCACTCCCGCGACCCTCCGTGGAAGCGGCGTAAAACTGGTCGAGTATCCAGTAGCTGACCGCGCCGCCGAGCAGAAACATGGTCAGGCTGACGGACATCAACGTGACCAGGGATTTCTGAGTCAAACGTGTCTTGATTCGTGGATTTCGTAGCATGGAATTCGCAATCGTTAGCAATCAATTCGTTGAAACGCGGCGAGTTCCCAATCATGCGAAATTGCTGACCAACCAAGGCCAGAAACTGGCCAAACAGAGGGGTTTCGCCCCCAATAAGAACCTATCCGAGAACCCTGAGCCGACGGCGCGAGCCGCGGGTTTGTCCAGTTTCTCGGATAGGTTCGAAGTGTCGAGTTGGAACTTGATCGAAATGAGTGAGACATCGCTCAGTCGACCGGCATCGGCCGCGAGTTCGAGAGTCGCCGTTTACAGATCGTACACCAAAACCATACGAAAAGTTGTCGCGGGAGGTGGAGTGCCGTTCAATCCCGCCAGTCGACCCTGGGCCGATGACGACGCGATCGAACGTTTCAACGACTAATTGGGTTCATCCCGAACAGCGATCAAGCAATTGCCGACGCGTAGCACGAATGTTTCATCGGCCACGGCAACCCCGTAGAGCGTGGGTTTGCTGAACATCGCCGCGGCGCGCTTGCGTTCTTCCGATGTCTCTTCCGATGTCTCTTCGGATGTCTCTTCGGATGCCTCTTCGGATGCCTCTTCCGCGAGTGGCGGTGCGGCTGGCAGCGTGTCCTCGTTCCAAGACTCGTTTGCTGCCAGAATTTTGAATTCACGACCGGCAGCTAAGACCGTCACCAGTCCTTGCTTGCCGAAGAAGTAGATCCGGTCGCCGACTGCAATCGGTGTTGCCCAGCAAGACTGTTTGATACGGTTGGTGTAGACCGTCTCGCCGGTTTGGGAATCGAAGCAGTACACGACGCCAGCTCGATTGATCCAGTAAGCGAGATCTCGATAGATGATCGGCGAAGCCCAGCTCGGAGATGCTTTTTTCGCAATCCATTGACGCTTGACCGACCACTCGCCATTCTCCCGCGTCACCTGCAATAGGCAGTTCGAATCGGCTGACGACCCGGAGTCTTCGGCGTTGTGACCCGCGGAAGCTCCCACCAAGAACCGACCGTTTCCTGAATCGATCGGCGTCGTCCCCGTGTTGCCACCGATATCCGTGAACGTCCACAACTGGTCGCCGGACTCGGCATCATAACCATCGACACTGCCCGCCGAGCTGACGACGATTTGCGTCGTCCCGTCGATCTCCATCGCAGTCGGTGAGCTCCAGCTCGCACGCGGCGTCCGGTCCGCTTTCCAGCTCGTTTCGCCGGTCTTCTTATCGAGCGCCAGCAAACAACTCGGGCCATCGTGCTCGAGCAAGACAAACACCTTCGAAACCGTTTGGCAGGGCGAGGCACCTAAGCCAAACTCAGCGGTCAACGGTCCATCGTCCTTGCCAAGATCCCGCCGCCATAACTCCTCTCCGTCGTGGGAGTATGCGATACAGTCACCGCTCTCATACAGTGCGACTACGCGGTCCGCATCGACAACCGGAGTCGGCGCCGCTCGGCTGACGTAATTCGAGTTGGCTACCGGAAAAGAATTTTTGATGCTCTTTCGCCACAACTCCTTGCCGCTGGCGAGGTCAACGCAGATCGTGTGGTACGTGTCTTTGTTCGGTCCCTCGACGCTGGTGACGAACACGTGGTCACCCCAGACCACGGGGCTGGATTGGCCGTTGCCGGGCAGATCAGCTCGCCACGCCACATTCTCGGTCGGCGACCAGTTCAGAGGCAGCGACTGCCCTGAGTCACGATGGTTGCCGGCACCTAGAAAAGCGGGCCACGCATCCATATCGCCGGTCACCGATGCGACGAGCAGAGCAAAAATCCAAGTCATATTGATGTCTCAATTTTACAAAAAGAATGGAACGAGTCGTAGCAATCAGTAAGCCGGAATGACTTCATGGTCAGCAATCGAACCAAGCAAACGCCAAGATTTTAGGTCGATCGAGTCGGCAGTGAAATGCACCGAGCCGTCCGCAAATAGTACCATCACGCCACCGACGTGACGACTGCGTCCACTCTTGATGGACGCGTAGCGCGAGTAGCAATCGTTTTCGAGAGCATTGGGACCACGCCGATGATGGAAATCACGACGAGCAGCTCGACGAGTGTAAATCCAATTCGCCCACGGTCCGCGCGGTACCGCATCGCCGGCGCGGAACAATATTGAGTGATCATGAAATAACGTTTGGGTGGTATGAATGAGTGGACGGCAACACGCAAGGACGCCCCCACGCCGGTAGCGGAAGACCACGCTGGTGTGAGGAGCGAACCTCCGGATACCAACGTGGGAGCGGTGCGATCAGCGTGCGACCGCCAAGCCGTCTTCGCCGTCAAACACGGCAGGGCTGGGGTCGAACACTCGATATGCGCAATGTCTCGATGCTGATTTTGAGATTCACCGCGGTCGGAGCAGCAACATGGAACGCGTCCGTGCGCGCAACCATCGCCTATCGATCAAGCAGGGGAAAACGAAAACCAGCGGATGTGACAAAACGGTGCTTAGGGCACCGGCGGATCGACACTGGCGGAGACAGACGGTGCCCACTCATCAATGATGGCCAACCGAGACAAGAAGGGAGGATTTGATCGGGTAACCGTCGCCGGGCGCGCGTTGACAACGACGCACGACAACAGTGACCAAACCAGCTCGATACCCCGGCACTTGGCAGCGTTCTCGAGCAACACGAGCAGCAAAACGCTACTGACGAGGCGTTGCCAAACGGATCTGGCGAATCGGCTATATGGATTGAGACCCAACAACGGAGTACCAAAACGAAAACGAACACTCAAAGCAGGTCCGCTCCTCACGCCCGCAACATTACTCGAAGTTCCTGGTCCAAAAAAGGTGGCGAAATGTCGCAGGCAACAAAGGTTCAATCCCGCGCCTTTTCTCCCTCTCTCCCTCTCTCCCCCTCTCCCCCTCTCCCCTCCTCCCGGACCTCGCCTCGATTCGCCGGGACGGGTATGATGGCGGATGATCATCCCGTTCCCCTTTCTCAGACCGCTGACGAATGCTCTCGACCGCCGCCAAACACAACGCCGCTCAAACCGATCTCGCCTTCCAGCGTTGCATCAACGCGAACTGCGCGGCGACCTACGAGGTGATGAGCATTCGCACGTCGTGCGACCGCTGCGGGGATCTACTCGATATCGTTTACGACTGGGATCGCGCAGGCGTGCCGGATCGACTGAGTGACTTTGAAGCGATGTGGAGCCAGCGCAATAATCCCATTCGGTTCTCCGGCGTGTGGCGATTTCATGAACTGCTGCCATTCGCGCCGCACGACAAAATTGTGACGGTGGGTGAGGGGCAAACACTTCTGCAGCAAGCTGACGAGGTTGCCAAGTACGTGGGGGTCAATCCAGGCCAATTGCACCTGCAATATGAAGGCATGAACCCATCGGGCAGCTTCAAGGACAATGGGATGTGCGCGGCGGTAACGCACGCGGGCATGATGGAAGCGAAACGGGCTGCTTGTGCGAGCACGGGAAACACGAGTGCGTCGTTGGCGTTGTACTGCAGCGCCACGCGGGCCATGAAGGCCGTGATCTTTATCGGCAGCGGCAAGATCAGCTACGGCAAACTCAGCCAAGCTCTCGACTACGGCGCCTTGACGATCCAGATCGCGGGCGACTTTGACGACGCCATGATCCGCGTCAAAGAGATCACCAAGGAGCTCGGCATCTATCTCGTCAACAGCGTCAATCCATTTCGCTTGGAAGGCCAAAAGACGATCATGTTCCGGGTGCTCGAGGCACTCCGCTGGGAAGTGCCGGACTGGATCGTTGTCCCAGGTGGTAATCTCGGCAACAGCAGCGCGTTTGGAAAGGCGTTCAGCGAGCTGCATCAACATGGTTTGATCGACCGCATCCCACGACTCGCCGTCATCAACGCCCGCGGTGCCAACACGCTGCATGAACTCGTGCAGAACCATGGCGTACGATGGAACGGCGGCGACGTGAGCGCCGATCCGATCACGCAGTACAACGAGGCAATGGACCGTAGTGGCAAGCGGGCCGATACGATTGCCAGTGCGATCGAGATCAATCGACCCGTGAACTTGAACAAGTGCTTGCGCGCCCTCGATGTCATGGACGGTGTCGTCCGCGAAGTCGATGATCAGCAGATCCTCGACGCCAAAGCTCAGGTTGGTGCGGGTGGGTTCGGTTGCGAACCCGCATCCGCCGCCAGTGTCGCCGGCACGAAACTACTGCGCAGCGAAGGCGTGATCGCGCCGAGTGACCGCGTCGTGTGCATCCTGACGGGACACGAACTCAAAGACCCCACCGCGACGGTCGCCTATCACACGTCCGACAAGGAGCTCTTTGAGAAAACCCTCGGCAGTCGCGGCGTGACCGAAGCCAGCTTCGCTAACCGCGCCGTTCCCGTCGCCAACGATTTGAATGCCATCATCGAAGCGATTCAGCAGCATGGCTGAGAACTGATATACTGGGCCGCTCGACCGAGGAACCGGTCGACTTATTCGCGTCAGCTACCGCCGATCAAAAAGGAATTCCATGAGCAAGTATCTCGAAAACGTAAAGAAGTACGTTGAGTCGCCCAACGAGACCGCCGTCGAAGCGCTCGTTGCACACCTGGGACTCGCGCTGCAGAGTCACGATTCATCCATGGTGGCGGCGACTGACCCGGATGAAATCTCGCGGATCAAGAGCGGTTACTGTTCTAAAACACTCGACTTGACAGCCGAGGAAGCCGACGTGGCGATCGCGAAAACAGTTCAGAAAATGGCGGGTGACAAGGCCAAGTGCCGCGTCGCGTTTTACTACCTGGTGGCCGAGGCGAGCGATTCGATGCACCGTTTGGCGGCATGACGGCGAATCGGCTGAAAACTGTCAAGCACACGAGTATGCGAACTACCCGCCCTCCGTTGCATGCGATGGAGATCGCTTTTTGCCGCCGCGAAGCGGCTGAAACGCAAACTGCTCACTGGATCATCGGCAGCCTGTTTTGAACTCGCTTTCGCCTTCGTTGCCAGTCATTTCGATTCACTCGATTGCGTCGTGCCACGAGAGATCGGCAATTCAATCCCGCGTTCGGCCGTCAACTCCTGGCAAGAGCATGGCGTAGCCGACACGTCGCGTCGTGGTGCGAGACCACGCCAGTACCCAGAGCGGGAATCGAACCCGCAAGGACGTAACCGTCCGGGGGATTTTAAATCAATGACCCGCTTCATTACTGGGGCGGGCTAAATAAAGTAGGGTGGGTCAAATAAAGTAGGGTGGGTCAAATGGCGTCAGCCATGCAGACCCACCATTTTCTTGGAAAAACCGGACACATACGTTTGGTGGGTCGGCGTC
>JBDNIG010000386.1:0-13174 GCA_041688415.1 Rhodopirellula sp.
GAAAACAGGATCGCTCCGCAAGGTGTCGTGATCGTTCTGGTCTTCGTAGCCAGCAATGATCCCGAAGATGCGCTGGCGAACGATGCTCAGCAAGTCTTGATCTGGGTCGGATCGACCATCATGGATTTGACTGGCAAACCCAGGGTCAGCCCCAGTTTCTGATCGAGTTCTCGAAATGCGATCAGCCCACCATCGGAGCTGACCTGTTCATCGACTTGGCGAATTTCGACAGTCCGTCCGGGAAAAAGATCGAACAAAGCAGGTTGCGCATCGCGTATCATGTTGCTGGAGCCTTGGTGTGTATTTAAGTTCTGGTAGAACAACAACTTAGACGCACGCAAGGCTCTTTTCGTTCAACACTGATGAATAATCCGGGCTAGCGCCTTGCCGCTCACTGGATTGGATCCTGGCATTGCTGCGTGGAGTTAATAATGCGTCCAATGCTGTTACGTCGTGTCACGGGGCGCCTCGATGGGACCAGTGATGGGCGCCATTTCATGCCCCCGCCTTCTGAGGGGTGGGGGTGTTTTGAACGCCCCGTGACAGATTCATTCGTTATCGCAATCAAACGGAGACCTATTCTCTATCAGAACCTGATTGTGACTCATCACGTGCGTCGGTGGGCAAACGTCGATCGTACGGTGCCATTACTGGCGCGTCCTGAAGCATTCCGCGTTTTGGCAGAACTGCCTGACGATTACCTTAAGTTCTCTAACTTCAAATCGTTTGCTCCTGCTGGACAAGCCAGCAGGGGGCAATCCTTTTGAGGCTAGGACCGCCGGAACAATTCGTGGCGGCCTCTTGATGTGGCGAAAGCTTCCAGCTTCCGTTTTCTCAATCGCAAGCTAGAAGCTTACGCCACTAATTCTTCCGACTGTCCTTAGCAAATTGCTGTTTCAGATGCGTGCGTCATTCCGGCTCGGCCGGTGGCTCGAGGACATCTTCGACTTCTTGGTACGTCTGCAGCATTTGATCGAGCTGGTTGACGAGGCGGTCGATGTCGCGGCCGTTGTCGATCGATTCATTGAGTAGCGGACGCATCCACTCCTGCATCAAATGAAATTGACCCTTGATCAATTCCGCCATCACTCGCGGCACCTTGTGCTGGACGAGCACTTTCTGCTCCACCGGCGCCGTGGCGTTTTGACGGGCCAAATTCTGAATTTGGCTGCCGGTCGATTGCATCTGATGACTGAGTGATTCGCCGATCGCGAGCAGTGACTGCCTGAGCGTATCGACGCGGGCGTCCATCCGTTCTTCGCCCGAGTGATCCGTCATCGCGATCGCCTTGGCGAGGACTTGGCGGATCGATTCGAGCCCATCACGCATCGAGGCGAGTTGCCGCAGGACTTGCCCGACCTGATCCTCGCTATCCATGCCCGCCATCCGCACGCTCTCGACAAACGCATACTTGATCGCATCCCAGCGCTGCGTCTCGTCGGGCGTCAAGATCCCCATCAGTTCTTTGAACTTGAGCACGTTGGCTTCGTTGTCCGTCGTCAACGTCTGGGCATCTTGTTCGTAGTTGCTGACGATCAGCGTTTGCAGTTCGGCCTCGTTCATCACCGGAGCGACTCGCTCGGCGATGCGGTTCATGTTGCGGTAACTCCCTTGCAATTTGAATGGCGGTTCGGTGCGATACGAGTCGGCTTGGGCGGCTGAGCGAATGTAGGCACGATTGGCTCGCAGGACCACGTCTCGAACTCGCAGTAGCTTACGCATGACCTCGAACATATCGCGGACTTGGTCGAGGGAAAAGTTGCTCTCCAGATCCAAGCCCTCGATCGAATCACGCCGTGCCGCCATCGCAATCCGGCGGGCATCGGTCGGCGGTGCCGATGACAACGGAGCCAACGTCGTGTTGCTGGACAAGCAGTTTTCGAGATAGCTCATCTCGAACGCATCCGCCTTGTCGCCGATGATCTCACCGAGGTTGTACACGTCGGCGCGGTTGGAGAGCATGTCGGGGACTTGGAAACGTGCGCCGCTCTCGGTGTACGGATTCCCCGCCATCACCACGGCCACACGTCGGCCACGCAGGTCATACGTGCGGGTTTTCCCGTGGCGAACGCCTTCGATTTTGCGAGTCGCATCGCAGAGTGAAATGAATTTCTGCAACAGTTCGGGATGCGTGTGCTGAATATCATCGAGATACAGCATCACGTTGTCACCCATTTCGAGTGCCAGGTTCAGCCGCTCGACTTCCTCGCGGGCAGCGGCGTTGGGTGCCTCGGCAGGATCGAGGGACGTCACCCCGTGCCCGATCGCGGGGCCGTTGATTTTCATGAACACCAACCCGAGTCGGTTGGCGACGTATTCCATCAACGTCGTCTTTCCGTAACCAGGTGGCGAGATCAGCAACAGCAGGCCCATTCGATCGGTGCGTTTATCCGCTCCCGCGACGCCCATTTGTTTGGCGAGGTTATCACCGATCAGTGGTAGGTAAACTTCGTCGAGTAACTGGTTGCGAACGAAACTGCTGAGCACGATCGGTTTGAACTCTTCGAGTCGCATCGAGTCGCGTGCGTCTTTGACGAGTTCCGCTTTCGCTTCGTGCAGCGCCCGGTAACGCGGCACCACCGACGTCTGATACGTCCGCAGGCGGTGCATGAAATCGTGGTAGTGAAGCGTCATCGTTCCCTTGGAGATCCGCTCGTGGCTGCCGACGAGCGAATCGACTGTAACGGCGACGGGAACGTCGACGACGTTCAATTGGCCGTGGATTGATTCGACGTCCCCAGCGTCCTTGTGGGACTGCATCGCCATGGATTTGGAGTGTGACTGGCCGACGATATCACTGAGCACCAACCAGGCCAGTTCGTCGCGGTATCCGCTAGCGGGATCCACGTCGCGGCCCTGGGAGCCTTTTCGCTTACTCAAAAATGCGTCGACCCAATTGCGAGCCAGCACAAACAGTCGTGTGGGATCTTCCGCATTGTTTTGCAAGCCCACGACCAACCATTTCTTGCGGTCCGATGCCGGTAACGCGTTTTGAAATTCAAGCAGTACTTCAGCAGCCCGGCCGCTCGCGGTGGTTTTCGATGGTGCGACGAGTAGCTCAGCGAACAGGTAGTCCGCGATTCGATCCGCCGTGACGTCACTACCAAAGATGGGTTGCCAAGTCTTGGCATCGACGACGGCGAGTTGGCTCAGCCGCTCGCGGAACTGGACCGCCGGTTTCGCATCAGGAAACGCTCGCGCCAGTTTTGCAAACCCCGCGATCCAGTCGCTCATCTCGCCACGACGGCGTTCATCGAGCAGCAAGTGCCACCAAAATTGGGAACACGCACGGAGTGTCGGTTCATAGCGTAGCAAGCCGAGCTGTTCGTCGATCTTCAAGAGTGCGTTGAGAATCGCGGTCGCATCGACATCGTGGACGCCCTTGGCGTAGCCTTCGTCGAAACGGCCGTTCATCCGCTGGCTCACCCACGCCTGGTCGACGGGATGTTGTTGAGAATCCTGCTGAAGCGATTGAAACAAATCCATCGCCAGATATTCGGCGCGGTACACATCGCGGTTCTCGCTGACCAGCGGCTGGTCCCACAGCTCACGAGCGGCCTCCAGTCGCGGATCGCTCATCGGTTCGAAGAATTGTGTCCCGGTCAGGTGCAAGCACAACTCGCCGCCGCGGTATACGGTCGTTAAATCGAGCGGTTGGGTATTGACGGCAAATTTCCGCTCACCCAACCGGATCACCTCCCCGCCGTCTTCGAACAAGTCTTGGCGGTCCTTCAGCCCACGTGTGGCGTCTTCGCGGATGACTTTCAGGCGACCTTGCAAATCACCAACGCGAACGGCGTCGCCGAGTTCATCGAGTTCGTCGATCAGGCTGCGAATTTTGGCGACCATCAAATCGCCGGCAAAGTAAGCAGCAATGGCATCACTCGATTCCATCGCGGAGACGCGCGATGCGATGCCTTTCAAGATCCGAGCCGCCGCCGACGCGAGTGATTCGGCGCGTTGGTTGCGTTTCTCCAGCAGCGATACTTTGCGTGATTCAAACGCCGTGTAAATCTCTTCACGCCGTTCGGCGAGCGTCTCAATGAACTCGTCAAACTCGGCAAACCGTCCTTCGAGTTCCTCCAGACTGACCATCACCTTGGTCATGTACTCATCGCACCTCGCCGGTGTGTCGCACACGTCGAGGTAACCGGCGGTGGACTGCTGCAGCAGTTTCATTTGCGACGCAAACTCGGCCCGCCCTTCAATCCCAACCAGGTCGCGACGGCGATTTTTCAGTGCACTACGAACACGATTGACCATCGCGAATACATCACCGATGGCATCGATGATCTCCGTTCGCTGCGTCGCGTCATCAATTTGCAGGTTGCTGACGGTTTCCGTGAGCAGCTCGAGTTCCGACGCGGCGGTATCAATCTCGGCTTCGAGTTCCTTGGCGTTGGCGACGCTGTCCACGTCGGCGATCTTCGCTTCGGCCGCCGTGATCGCGGCGTGATAGGGAGCCAGTGAACCGGGCGTCAATAAAAACTCGACGCAGCGACGACTCAACCGCGTGGTGGCTTCGGTCAGTTGCGTTTCGAGCGTGTCGGCGAGCGACAAGTCGGCAAATTTCAGATCACGCAGCGTGATCGCATGGCCACGATGTTCGCGCAAACGCGTTAGCGCGTCGACAAAATCATTGATCGATTCAAACCGGGACCGCTCGACCTCTTTGAGCGTTTGCTCGATCGACGATTCAACTTTCGCGGTTTGCCGTTTGGTTTCATTGCGAACTCGGACGACCTTTTCGAATTCCTCGATCGCGGCCGTCGCGGTGCCACGAATTTCCCCGAGCGGTTCGTCGAGATGATGCGTTTCAGGTTTGTCGATCCAAAAATAGGCGTCGAGGATATCGCCTGATTTCTTGACAAGGTCCTGATACAAACCGTCGTAACTGTCGTCCTTTTCGATGAGCTGCAGCACTTCGTTGCACTCGGCCATCCCGCGGACGAGATCTTTGTTGCCGATTTTGAAAAGCAGCGAGTCGGTTTGATGTGCGGGTAAAAAATCTTCGCCGACGAAAGGGGTTTGCCAGATTTGAATCGGATGGTGTTTTTGCGGAATCTGATTGGCTTTGAAACAAACCATCTCACCGGCTTCGAAGAACGTCTGGCCCTGGCACACCAGCGGCGTATCGACCTTCTGGCGAATCTGGTTGTACCGCAACTGCACGTAGGTGCCCTGCTCGAGGTTGCTGAACAGGTACAGATAGTCTTCGCCATTGGGTGACACGATCGTGCGTTCGAAACGCATGTCGGCGAGCCCATGATCGAAGCGTTTGAATTCGCCCGATTGCAGATAATACCCGCCGGGAAAGATCAACCCTTGGTCACCGGGCAGCATTACGCAGGCGTGCTGGATCTCGTCCAATCGGACGGCTTGGTTGACCTTGCCGCTGAAGACGATGTATCGAAACGCGTTCTCTTGATACGGCTTGATCTTGAGCAATACCAGATTGCCGACGATCGCGTAGTAGGTTTCTGCGTCGTCGAGTTTTTGATCGGAGTTATCGACCGCCTCCACGTAGATGCCCTCACCGCTGGCCGTATTGTTTTCGACCTTGATCGTCAAGTCGCCGCCGACGGTTTCAACAAAGACTTTATCTTCGATCGAGATGTGCGGATGATCGCCATAACGATGCATATCCCGGGTCGCCCGTTGCCAGGCGAAGGCATGTTGGTCGGGTCGCTTGACTTCGTGGTCGCTGCGGTTGTCGATGTACTCGACTTTGCCTTCGGCGACTCGCCACTTGAACGACTTGATGTCGCTGGCGGTCCTGCCGACTTGGAACACCATGTGCAGGATCGGACCGGCAACGAAGAACCGCAGAAACGTAGTTCCTTTGTAGAACCGATAGAGTTCCTCAAAATCGCGGACGAACTTGGGATCACTGATCAGGTCGAGCGACTCGCGATGAAACTCGTGATCGACCATCCGGTAGACGGCGAAGACATCGGGCAGATGAATCTCCGTCTTCAGTCCAAATTGGACGTTGTAACCGAAGACAAATTGATCGCCGATCGAAACGATGTCGCGTGCGATGCAGTTGTGCTCGGTCGTGATTCGCCGGGTCGCGATCAGTCGCGTTTCGATATTGCCGAACACCTCACTACGATCGGCGTTGAGTTGCCCCAACCGCGTCCGCAAACCGCTCGCTGATTCATTCAGGCGATTGCGGAGGATCTCGTAGGTGCCACCGGCGAGTTGTGTGTCACTCATGGACATGACTTACCGATCAACCTTTCGCGGTGGGTTTGACCTTCTTGGCCTGTTTGGCCGCGACCGTGGCGTCACCACTGCCGTTCCCGTTATGATTCGGGCGAGCCAGCAGGCGTGCGGTCTTTTGATCGGTGACGTTGGCGGTGGCCGCGATACTGAGCAAACTGGTCAATTGGGTTCGTACTTCGTCGGTCGATGCCATGCCCAACATTTTGGCGATCAGGGCGGCGATGGACAGATCCTTGACGCCGTCGGTGTCGAGTCCAAACTGTCCGATCAACTCTTGGATTTGCGTGCGAAAGTAGTCCGCGTTGCCGTCAAAGAAGGTGTCCTTGATGTCCGTGGCGACTTTGCTGTTGTAAACGAAGCGGTCGATCGCCTTGCCGCCCTTCACCGCTGCGGTGATTTGGTTGAAGAACTCGCCATCGCCACCGACGATGTCGATGCGTGCGGCCCGGAGGGCGTCGCCGATCACACCAGCCTGACTCTCGGCGATTCCACGTTGAGCATCGATGGCGGCGATCTCGACGTCTTTCTCTTTGGCCAGGGCGAGTTTGAACTCCTCGTGCTCCTTGCCGACGCCATCGAGTTTCTTCATGGCTTCGGCCTTCTCGGTGATGCCGGTCGCCTCGGAACTGTATTTCTCGCGTGACACCTTGGCTTCGGCGAGCCCTTCTTTCTCGAGCGACGCCGCCTTGGCCTCTTGGACCTGAGCTTCGGCCAGTCCGAGGGCGGCGGACTGCGCCGTCTCGGCTTCGGCGAGCATCTTCTTCGCGGCGGTTTGTTTCTCGGCCGCGTCCCGGTTCGCTTCGGCTTCGATGCGGATCTTTTCGGCCAACAAGACGCTGGATTCCTTCTCCGCCTGAGCCAATTTGGTTTGCCGGATGCGTTCTTGCTCGGCTTTCATTTCGGCCGCGGTAACCTGGACCTGCTTGGCACGATCAGCGGTGGCGAATTCTTCGGTATCTTTGATTCGCTGTTGTTCTTCGACGACCGAGCGTTCGACGGCCACGCGTTCGCGGATCACCTCTTGGATGTTGCGTCGTTCGACTTCAATCGCTTTTTCTTTCTCGACGTCGGCGACGCCGACGACGCGTAAACGTTCGGTTGCTTCGAGATCGCGATCGCGAGTCACTCGTTCTTGTTCGACCGCGTCCGTCTTTTCTTTGTTGCGTTGGGCGACCAAGACTTGGCGGGCTTTATTCTCTTCGGCAATGCCAATTTCTTCTTCGGTCTGGATGCGTGCCCGCTCGGCTTCGAGTCGCTGCTCTTGCTGCACCTTGGTTGCCGCGGCCTGTTCGCGGGCGGTGATTTCGGCAATCTCGCGTGATTGTTTTTCGACCGCTTCGACACGTTGTCGCTCGAGCGCGAGGATCGTTTCCTGGGCCTCGACGTCTTGTTTCTTGAGCGTCTTCTCGCGGTCGCGAGTGAACTGGTTCTCTTTGACCTTCTCCATCGAGGTCAGTTCGGTGATCTTTTTGATCCCTTCCGCGTCGAGAATGTTGCTCGGACTGAGCATTTCCAGCGGCGTCTGTTCGAGGTAGTCGATGGCCGCATCGTCGAGACGGTAGCCGTTCAGGTCGGTCCCAATAACCTTGAGGATCTGGTCCTTGAATTTGTCGCGTTGGTCATACAAGTCGATAAAATCAAAATGCTTACCGACGGTCTTGAGTGCTTCACTGAACTTGGCATCGAACAATTCACGGAGCGTTTCGATTTGACTGCAACGTTTCGCACCGATCGCTTCGGCGACTTCTCTCATCTCCGCCGGAGAATTGGCCACGCGGATAAAAAACGCGACTTTAATATCGGCGCGAATATTGTCCCGGCAGATCAACCCGGCACTGCCTTCGCGGTGGATCTCGAAGCTTTTGAGCGTCAAGTCCATGAATTCGTATTGGTGGATCAGGGGAATGATCAACATGCCTTGTCCGCAGACGGCCTCCACCCCGCCTTTTCCCGACTTCACGATCGCTTGGTCTGGGCCCACCTTGATGTAGTAATGCTTCATCATCACGATGGTGAAGAGAATTACTAGGATTGCCCCGACAATGAATACGATCACTCCATCGGTCGCATACGAATTGGTGAATTGTGAGAGCATAGGAGTCATCCTTTTATGAACTGGGGCGGATGGGATCGAGCGGTGTCAAGCGGGGTCAAGAAAGCTGGGCGAGTCTCAGCGGCAAACGAGGCGCGAATTTTCCCGAAAAACACCACCATTCGCACCGCACCCGGGGCATCTTAGTTCATCCTAGGTCGCACGCAGCACCTTGGAGGGGGCTTTTTACGATTCTCTTACGAAAGGCTTCGGATCGGTTTTAATAAAACGAATACTCGATCGTCGACTCAAAAGCGGCTTCGTAGTGTTCGATCCGCGTGGGCGATGGCTCGTCGGTCGGCCACCAGACCGCGACGACGTCGAAGCGGCAGGGAGTGCCGATGAGTTTCTTTCGTTTGAGATACCGCAGCGCCGCCCGACTGATCCGTGCTTGTTTATTCTCGTCGACACGGTCGGCGGGATGACCGGGCCGGCGAGTCGCCAACGTTTTGACTTCCACGAACACGATCACCCGGCGGCGGACGTCCATGGCAATCAAATCGATTTCGCCCGCCCGGTCCGATTCGCTCTCGGCGATCACCCGCAGTCCTTTGCGGCGGAGTTCGATCGCGGCCACCTGCTCGCCGCGTTTACCGAGTTTGGCGCGAGGGTCGAAGGTGCCGTATCGCCAGTCCGCATACCGCTTGGCGATCGAGGTGGGGGCAAGTAGCGAGCGCAGACGACGGGGCCATCTCAGGCGACGGGGCCACTGACTGTTCATTGCTGGAGGGCGTACAGGATCACGCCAGAGATGATTTTAGCCGCGTCGGCGGTCGCATACCCCGGACACTGAATCGAGTTTTGGCTCTCCAACGCACAGCTCAAGTCCAGCGGTGAAAAGAATACCGTGTCGACGCCGTTAACCTGCATCGATTCCATCACTGGCGACCCCGATCGCCGCGCTATCTCGACTGATTTACCAGCGGATATTCCCTGGGTGGGAACGCGGATTTCAACGTTGGTCAGATCAAAGCCGCCGTACCGGGTGGTCCACGCGGGGTGGTCGCTCGGCATCGGTTCGAATTTTTGATCTGGCACGAGCGCGGCCAGTTCGCGGCGGAGCGAAGTCGCGAAGGCTTCATTTCCACAGATCGGAGTGGCCAGGAGAATGCCTTCGCGATCGATATAGTTTTTGAGTGCTTGTCGTGATTCCGCATCCAATTCGAACGTGGTTTGTCCGGTCAGGTAGAGTACACCGACCCGCGAGAGTGATTGCTCCGTCAATGCAATCGGCTCGTCCACCGCGATGACTTCGACGGCAATTTTTTCGCGGATGATCGTGGCGGCATGGGGCAGTGCTTGACTGACCTGTTCCTCCCCCGCCCCGAGTGCTCCGGCGGCAATCGGAATCGCGCCACGGGTGGGAATCGGTGCGTCGTCGGCGAGAATCGACATTGAATCATCGAGTTTGTCTTTGAGTTCTCGCCCGGTTGCGTATGCCAGAATGTTCTCGCCGAGCGTGATGCCGGCGACCACGCTCGCGTGCATACTTGGCGGCAAATCGGCACCGCGCAGCAGCGGCCCACCCCGCGACCAACGACAGGCGAGTGATCGCGGTGAGTAGAAAACTGGGGTTCGGCAACAGGCACCGACGCCGTAGATCCAGTAGTCTTCGGCGATCGCTACCGGATCAGCCGGTGCCTCGGCAAACCACACGGGATGCGAGAGCGGCAACCGTTCCAGTTTCGACTGAGGGTACCACTCGTTGCACAGAGATGTGACGCTTTGCTCGAACGCTTCGCCGTCCCCGCAACCATCATCGGCCAATGCGTCGAAGAGAATTGTCCCGCCCTGATCGAGATACGCTTTGAGGTGTTCGCGCAGCTCGGCGTCAAAGTCGAGGGATCGGTTGCCGGTGATCACGAGCACGGGTGATGTCAACAGGTCGGCGGTCGTCGCATGTTCGGATGCGATGGTTTGCCAGGTCAGTTCTCGTGACCAATCTCGTTCGACGTGCCGCACCAGCGAGTGGAGTGCGCCGGAGAGCGGTAGCGATGACGAATCGGCCGCGTTGCCGCCGCGTCGCGCCGCAGCACCTGGCCTCGCCGCAGCGCCTGGCCGACCCGCTCCGGTCTCGGCGCGGAGGGACGGATGGTCCAGTCTCGCGACGACGACTTGGCGTTTGCCCTTGGATAAAAACAATAGTGCAAACGACGTGGCCACATCACGATTGGACTCGACGAGACCGCCACCCCGCCAGAATCCTTGGAATTGGTCCTGCAGTCCGACCAACCGCTCGGCGCCTTCTCGGTACCAATCGCGGCTTCCGATCAAGCGGCGACCCGACAGGCGGCCGATGCGTTCCACCGCGTAAAGGTAGTAGAAATAGCTCAACATTTCACCGCCCGGATTAGCCTCAATAGTGAAGACGGAACTGAGATATTCCAGGCCGCGATCGACCGCTTCGTCACTCGGATCTCCACCACAACAATCCAACTTCGCCGCGCCGGCGTCCTCAAGATCGTTCAGGCTGCTGCCACAGATGATCAGCGATCCTACTCCGGCGCAGGTCATCGAGCCGCTCGCGCGCAGTCCAGAGCCATAGGACCAGCCACCGCCCGGAAATTGATTTTGTCGCCAGTACGAGGCAGCGGCCTCGAAGACTTTGCGAGGCACCTCGATGCCGCGTTCGGCCGCGGCGCCGAGGGCCAACACCGCGAACTGCGAGTTCGATTGATCGCCATATCCGCGGGATTTGGAGTAGCCCCATCCGCCCGCGTTTCGAGCTCCCGCAGGCTGTTGCAGCTCGGCCAACCACTGAACATTGCGGCGAATGCGAGGCACATCTTCGAGTGCGCCGACGGCGCAAAAAACGAGCGTTTGCAGCGATACGGAATAGGTATCCTCCGGTGGGAAGGTACGTAAATACTCCATCGCACGGACCACATCGGGATCCTGACGCGAGACGCCCGCATTGATCCACGCCAACGTGCAAAGTGCCGACAGACCACAGTTATAGCCGCTGTATTCCCGCCACCCGCCCCGCTGGGTCTGGGATTTTCGCAGATAGTCGATCCCCCGGTCGATCGATCGCTGGACCGTGATCGCGTCGATATCCGCGTGGGACGGCCGTGCAGCGACGAGCAACACGACGCCGACGAGCAGGAGCACGAGAGATCGCGAGATCGAACGGGTTGGTTTGTTTACGTTGAATTTCATCGGATACCGATTTTGATTTTTGTTGGCAACGCCTAGACTGATGTCGTTGAGTTGATCCCCTTCGTCCCTGCCGTCCTCTCCATGCGCCGAGTTCTCGATGACAGATTCGTCTTCGCCCACCCCACCGCCAGTGGTCCAGTCACCTGGCACCGGCCAGTCGCCTGGTACTTCGTCAGTCTCCCCGAAAACGCCCGAGGCTGCAAATCCACCAGCACCGGCAAATCCCCAGGCTGGCAAGCCACGTAACCTCGCCGACGTGCTGCGCGAGTTTTCCGAGTATCAGCAAAAAATGCGAGATGAACTCGGCAAAGTCATCGTGGGCCAAACCGAGACGATCGAGCAATTGCTGGCGGCGATCTTCACTCGCGGTCACTGCCTGCTCGAAGGCGTTCCCGGACTCGCCAAAACGCTGATGGTCAGCACCCTCGCCGATATCCTCGATGTGTCCTTCAAACGGGTTCAGTTCACCCCCGACCTGATGCCGTCGGACATCACGGGCACCCAGGTCTTGGAGGAATCGGATTCAGGGCGGCGCAGTTTTCGATTTGTCGAAGGGCCGATCTTCACCAATATTCTGCTCGCTGACGAAATCAACCGCACGCCGCCCAAAACCCAGGCGGCACTGCTCGAAGCGATGCAGGAACGCCAGGTCTCGGTGGGCCGGGAAACCCATATTCTGCCGGATCCCTTCTTCACGATCGCGACGCAGAACCCGGTCGAGCAAGAAGGCACCTATCCGTTGCCGGAGGCTCAACTGGACCGGTTCATGTTCAACATCAAGATTGATTATCCAACGGCCGACGAGGAAGAACGCATCCTGACGGCGACCACCCGTGGCGAATCACCGACGGTCAACAAAGTCTTGTCGGCTCGGGCAATCTTGACCTGCCAGAAACTCGTTGCCAGCATCGCGGCCGGACCGCTGGTGATTCGTTACGCGTCGCGGCTCGTACGGGCCACGCGTCCGAGCGACGTCTCGGCGCCGGATTACGTGCGCGAGCTCGTCGACTGGGGCGCGGGGCCGCGGGCGGGACAGAACCTGATTGCCGGTGCCAAAGCGATCGCCGCGATGAATGGACGTTTCAACGTCGAACCAAGCGATATTCAGCGCGTGGCTCTGCCCGTGCTGCGGCACCGCATCGCGACCAATTTCCAAGCCCAAGCCGAAGGCATGAACACGGACGCGATCGTCCAGCGACTGCTCGAGGACATCGAGATCCCCGAGCCCCCTAAGATGGCCAAGGAAAATTCACGTAAGTAGCAGCGTCTCTCCGAGACGCTGTACCGAGTCTCGGGGGACGTCGATTTAATTACTGCAGGATTTGGGGCATGATCTGCAGCTTGGCGAGAGTCGTTCGGTATATCTCAATTTGCCGATTTTCTATCGAGCCAACGAGTGTTCGCAATGGGCAACCAGCCCGGAGGGCGACATATGAACTGCCGGCGGCGTCAGCCGCCGGTCCGAACTGCTTGGGAAATGCAAGCCCAGCGGGCGACACAAATCACCCCCAGTACTCCACGCTCAAACCCGATTTCATGCTGGGTCAACAGCGATAACGCGTCATGAAATGTGTCGCCCGCTGGGCTGAACTGCGAACGGCTTCGTCTCCGGTGGCTCACGCCACCGGCAATTCATGTACCGCCCTCCGGGCTATGATTGCCAGTTCACTTAACTTCACTAATAAAATCGACGTC
>JBDNIG010000387.1:0-2996 GCA_041688415.1 Rhodopirellula sp.
CGGTTGTGGACGTTTGGCAGCCATCGCTGCGTTTTACCAAACGCACCGACTTCAACGCAAAGTCAATTTCACAGAATAGACACCTACTTATTTTCAGTGACGTAGCCAGACGAACACCCGGTGACTCCAGCGAGTGCAACTAGCAGTGCGACGCAAGAAAGCTTCATTTGTCAGTTCTGTGTAATGCCGTACGTAACGCCAGGAACCATGAAGGGTGGCGGTTTGTGCTTCAGTCGGATATCGAATTGCGATCTATCCGTTGGTCAGGCGTTAAAAAACTCAACTTTGTCGGTTGCGGCTCAAGTCCGGACGTGCCCACAGGTCGTGCGTTGAACTTTGTCGCCACATGGGGTTCACAGTGGCTCACGAATCAGGTCGCTGAATCGATAGTATGAGTCGAGCAGATACAACTTTTGGCGTGCGGGCCAGACTTCAAAGCCGGGAAGGAGCAGCTGGAGCCGCTGTGGCAATTGCCACTCGATGGAGCGAGCTTGCTTCGCAGCGACGAACCGCCTCGGGAGGACCAGCATGCTGAGGTGGTGTGTAAGGAATCCCGGGTAACCGGCCCCTGCGGCAATTCGGAATGGTTATTCGCCAGGCAAGGTTATTTTGGTTCAAGCCAGATCGCAAGACCGTTCGTCAGACCGTTGTCGAAGTCAGTATCGCCGTTTGGCAAAATCGCCATTGGGCGTTTAGAGAATAGCATAAATGGCTGGGACGGATCAAATGTTTGTTGCGACGATTTGCCAACGATGTCAACTTGCTGGTACGGCGATTTTCGTGTCCAGGCCAAATGATCAGCAGGTACGTCCATGGAAACACCCGCCATCTGAGCGTCCGAATTGCCGATCCGCGACGAAACCGAAAGCGAGTAGTTGCCGTCGGCTAGTTCAGTGAGTCGAGCAGTGACGAGCACCTCGTTATCGCGTTCCCAGTATCGTTGGTTCGAACCGCCGGAACGGCCAGCCCGGTCGGGAATTTTTCCGAACGGTATCCCCTCGGAAGCGACGTGCCACATGTATTTGTGGCCTTTCGGAACGAAAAGACGCCAACGCCATACGTTCGCTTCGCCGGTGTCAATCGCAATCAAGGTGACCACGCTTTTGTCTTCGACGTTCAGGCGACCTGTTTCGTCCCGAAGCTGTTTAACGGTCGATTCCGCTCTGCGAAGTCGGTCTGCGATATTCCAGTGGTAGATTGCGAATGTGGCGAGGGTGGTTGCGATCAGGAACGCTCGCAATGAGAAACGTAGGCGACTCGGAGTGCGTTGTTTAGTCATTCAGGCGTGATTCTTCAATTCAGACATGATTCGTCAATCGGGTAACGAATTGCGATCTATCAGCGTGTCACACGTAGAGTGAGTCCAGCTTTGCCGGTTACGGCTGATCGCCTGATGTGTGGATCGACCGTGCGTCGAACATTGTCGCCACGCGGGGCGGTGTTGGACGCTGAATTAGGGCGGCTGATTCGTCGAGATGAGTCTAGCAGATAGGACTCCTGGCGTGCTGACCAGACTTCCATGCCGGGAAGGTGTGGCTGGAGGCCTGTTTGCATCAGCAGACCGATGGAGCGAGTTTGCTTGGACGCGACGGACCGCGTGCGAAGCAGACTCGCATGCTGAGGTGGTGTCGGCGGGGGCTCGGGTAACTGGGCCCTATCTCGATTGGTATTGTTATTCGCCGAGCATGGGCATGGTGCAGTCAGGTCAATCCCGAGATAGACGGTGCAAACAATAATGTAGCAGCAATTGGATTCCAAGGTGGATTACAGCAAGAGAGCAAATCAGAATCAGGCCGTCCGCAAGTCGCACGTTTGCGGCCGGAGCGGTCCCGAGGTATGTGGCATGCACAATGGCGGCAAGAAACCAGAAGAAGGCAACCGTCGTGCAATTGATCCAAGCGGTTCGTTCGAGCCAAGCAACGAGTGCGAAAGCGGTTACAAACACAAGCAAGACGCCGCAAACGTAGGGAACGCTGGCGAATCCACGCGGCATCGCGACGAGCAAAGCACCGCAAAGACCTGTTGTCGATCCAACGGAGGCGACCAGACGGTACAGTGCGTTCGGAGGCCCAGGCACTTGAGTGCCAGGCCGGCGGCTCGCATCGAGAGGGTCTGGATTGATCACTTTCAGTCGGATACCTTGTTTATTGCCGGTCGAACGGGACCGGAACGCCTGATTCTAACTTATTACCGCTGGCGTACCGGTGACAATAGATCACTGGCCGCCACTGGCAAACCAACCAACAGAGGGCCTGTTATCGCCTGTTTGATCATAGCGGCGGCAGTTGTTATCGCTGCTGCCCCCCCCCCTGAACGCTGGGCTATTTCGTGTCGATTCGGACGTTCCATGGTGCGGTGAATGTTGGGCGGCTGGCGTGGGTGTTTCTAGTCATTCGAGCGGTGTCGCGAGGCGTTTAAGCTGCACTGACCGTTTCCGTTTACACCCATATCTCTCGCGTGGGCGTAACACCGAAGCAGTTGATTGGGATTTTTGTTGTCCCTAAGCGAACCCTACACACCCAGCACGCGGCTGGGACTTGTGTCGCAGGGAGCCGTTTCGCTTTGACACCCATACCTATCGCGAAGGCGTAACACGGTGGCCGAAAGAAATTGCTAAAACCCCGAAACGCCGTGAAAAACGGGGTTTTCCGATGTCGAGAGGGCTAACGAGTGGGCAGTTCAATGACGGGCCGTAGGCCGATGTTGCCGCTGCGGGTGTCTGGCTCGTAACTCTGCCGCCAATAGGATGTCGCGGAAAATGGCGGGTTGGAATAGCCGCCGCCGCGGATGACTTTGCGAGAGCCATCGGCGGGTCCCTTGGGGTCAACGTTGCCAGAGGATGCGTAGAAATCAGAGGAAAACCAGTCCGAGCACCATTCGGCAACGTTCCCGTGCATCTGGTAGAGACCGAATGGATTCGGCTGGAAAGAACTCACGGGCTCCAACTGCATCTCGCGACCGCTAATCCGTATGCTGGCCTGACTCGGTCCGATTTC
>JBDNIG010000388.1:0-2269 GCA_041688415.1 Rhodopirellula sp.
ATCTCGCCGTTCAGCACATCCGGTTTTCTCTTGCCCGCAAACGCGCCTCGCGAATTGGAACCCTGCTACCCGCGTTCATCGAGTTTGGCTTTCACGATCGGGAATAGGGGGTCACCCCGAATCCTCGCTGCATCTGCATGGAGGACGCGCGACTGAAAGTTGAACACCGGGTGAGCCTTTGCTTGATGCCGACATCGAGTAGCTTGGCGAATTCGCCATCGTTGAAGCCGAGTAGCTCGCAATCAACTGCTGCGAGACGTTGCCTGTGAGATCGTCACCGCTCATTGTCGACCGACGGCTCCGCCCGTCGTGAGCCTCGCCACCGCTTTAGCCATCTTCCCGCTCCAAATCATCGCCGAACAAGAAGTATCGACAACAAGTCCTGTGAAAGTGATGCACGATCTCAACGTGGTCGGCTCTAATTGCGCATACCGTCCGAACTGTAGGAAAAACGTATCGGACATTGGACGTTTTGACTCGAATCCTGCTATCAATTACCCCTGTCACATTTTCTTGCCCTCAATTTCGTTCGTCTCGAAACGCAAAAGCAAGCGTCTTTTGGATATAGGAATATTTACTGATGAAGATACTATTCGGATTATTACTCGCGATCAGCCATTTCGTAATGGCCACGCAAGGGATCAGTGAAGATCGCGGTTGGCCCCAGTGGCGTGGCCCGGACGGCACCGGCAAGACGTCCGCGACCGAGGTCCCGTCAGCATGGGGAACGGATCTCAACGTCAAGTGGCGAGTCGAACTACCCGAACCGGGCAACTCGACGCCGGTCGTGTGGGGTGAGCGTGTGTTCTTGACGCAACCGATTTCTGCATCCAATCTTCGCGCGCTGATTTGTTTCGATCGGCAAACCGGTCAAGAGTCATGGCGGCGCGGGATCGCCTATTCCGAGTCGGAGCCGAGTCACAAAGCAAACCCCTATTGTTCGGCATCTCCCGTGACGGACGGCGAACGCGTGATCGCTTGGTTCGGCTCGGCGGGGCTGGTTTGTTACGACTTTGACGGCAAGGAATTGTGGCGTCGTGACTTGGGGAAACAAGAACACATGTGGGGCTACGGTTCTTCCCCGATCATCTACAAGGATTTGTGTTTGCTGAATTTCGGCCCGGGAGATCGCGAGTTCATGATCGCGGTCGACAAAGTCAGCGGCGAAACGCGCTGGAAAATCGAGTCGCTCGATGACGAGGCCGAGCGAAAGTGGAGCGGTCCAGAGAACGACGGTAGTGGGAACGATTCTAATAGCGACAAACCACGCAGCGAGCGACTGCGGGGTTCTTGGAACACGCCGATCATCGTCCATATTGATCAGGCCTCGGAAAACAATGATTTGGGTAGCGGACACGACGAACTGATCACGGTGTTACCGCGACGAGTGGTGGCATTGAATCCGTTGACCGGCGAGCGTCTTTGGACGTGTGGCGACGCCGCTCCTTTGGCATACGCATCGCCGATGCAGTCCAGCGACACGGTCGTCGTTTTGGGAGGATACGGCGGAGCGTCGCTCGCCGTTCGTGCCGGCGGCCAAGGTGATGTCACCACGTCGCGCCGGGTGTGGCATCGCCCCAGAGACAGCGGATGGTTAGGCACCGGCGTCGCTCACGACGGTGCTATCTACATTTGCAGTATGGACGGAATATTAAGTTGTATTGATGTCCAATCCGGCGAGGAACTGTGGAAAAAGCGCATCGGCGGCGGTGGAACTTGGTCCAGCATCACCCACACAGCCGACGGACGAATGTTCTTACTTGACAAATCCGGGACGACGACCGTGTTCGAGCCCGATCGAGAAAAATTCAAGGAAATCGCCGTCAACGAGCTCAACGAATCCACCAACGCCTCCGTGGTCATCGCGGGAAGCGACCTGCTGATTCGAACCAACCAGGCACTTTGGTCGTTTGAATCTGAAACGTCACCGCAGCGGTCTGCATCCAAATGAACAGAGATCGTCCCTCAGCGAGATCTTGAGAAAGAAAAGGGTCCACGGAGAGAAAAGGGGTTCACGACTCGAATCCAGATTTGAGTCCGCGTACCGTTTCTTCACCCGAGCTAATCGGCGGTGACAAGTCGGGCGACAAACGGTTCTATGATCGGATGATCCCGGTCGCCGATAATGGGCTCATCCGACTGAAGCGTGCGCAGGACTGAAGGATGCTGAAAGTACGGTGTATGGATAAAAAAGCGTGGACATGCCATTCTGTCAGGGAGATTTCTAAAGTCATCCTTTGAAAGAACGCACATGTCCACCACCTTATTG
>JBDNIG010000052.1:0-22743 GCA_041688415.1 Rhodopirellula sp.
GGGAAATGAAAAAGTTAAATTGAAAACTGAAGAATGCAAAATTGCCTCACAATCACTTGCTGCTTTACATTTCTCAATGAATCATACGCCCACCAATGTGCCGGATGGCGAGTTGCAATCAGTACTCGGCATTTTGCCAGACCCGATAAATCCGCCCGTCTGAGTCGGTGTTGCCACGCGTTTCTCACGACGGGCGGAGCCGTCGGTCGACAATTGTAGCCAGACGGCTCCGTCCGTCTGAGCTGATACGCGCTGGTTTCTCACGACGGGCGGAGCCGTCGGTCGACAATGTAGCCAGACGGCTCCGCCCGTCTGAGCTGATACGCGCTGGATTCTCACGACGGGCGGAGCCGTCGGTCGACAATGTAGCCAGACGGCTCCGCCCGTCTGAGCTGATACGCGCTGGATTCTCACGACGGGCGGAGCCGTCGGTCGACAATGTAGCCAGACGACTCCGCCCGTCTGAGCTGATACGCGCTGGATTTTCACGACGGGCGGAGCCGTCGGTCGACAATGTAGCCAGACGGCTCCGCTCGTCTGAGCTGATACGCTACAGGTTATAGCGTGACTTTAATCCGTCGCGGTGAACGCTGGCGAGCCGCTCATGGCTGGTCCACCCCGCCGCACCGCACGCGTCGATGTACCGATCGAGCAGTTCGCCGTACCGCCGCATCGGTTCGGCACCGAGATCCCAACCCGCCGCGTAGAGCAGGCGTGCGGAGGTCGCTGGTGATGAGGCCGCGGCAGCCGCATCGACGAGCATCTGGGAGTAGCGTTGCCGCACGGACGAGGAATTTTCGCGGGAGTGCGGCCCGAGATATTCGAGTAGTTGCCCGTAATCGATCTCGGCGGGCAACCGTCCGAGCTGGTCGCGAATCGCCTCACCCGGCGGTCGATCGATTGTCGGAGGTGACGACATTTCCGCCAGAAAACGCGCCGAAAACTTGGCGATGCCATCCGTTGCGGTGGCCCAGTGCGTGCGCAAGCGGACGCTTTGGTCCGTGAACACGCTGCACCGAATCCCGTCGGAAAACGCTTGCTGCGCCCCCGCGGCGTCACCGCTAGACCAGCTCGCGTACCCCAGCAAATCGTGTCCCCAGGACAAATCGGGGTGTCTCTGGCAAATCGCAGCGGCGTGCTCGGCGACCTCGTCCCAACGTTGTTGGGCGGGATCAAAATCACTATTGGGCAGCCCGAGCGATTTGTGCATTTGAGCCGAAACATCGCGCGGCAGCGTTCGTAAATCGAAACACCACCGCATCCAGTCGTTCCAGGTCAGCCCGAAATCATTGGCGAGTTTCGGGGTCAAGCGACCGCTCAGCGAACTCGCCAACGCGTCGATGACGAGTTGGCAGCGAATCGGAACCTCACATATTCGCTGGGCTAGCAGGTCGTCCGCCAGCCGGCGGGGCTCGCTCGCGGCGGTCCAGTCAATCCTGCTCAGCCCCGGCAGTCGACTGATGGCCCACCGCCCCCAGGCATGTTCGCGCCAAGCGGAGGGAGCAGCGAGCGATCCGTCATCGCGGGGGGGCTCCTCGGCGGAGCCTGGAACCATTTCGCTCGCCGGTTCGGCGTGGCGGCAGTCGGATTGTGGCAGCGACTCCAAGAGCCAATCAAATAGCAACGCTTCGGACAATTGGCCGCCCCACGGCAGCCAGTCGCCCCCGCCATGGTACCACTGGCAAATATCCGTTGCCTGGCCGGTCTGGGCGGCGACGTCAGGATCGAGCAATCGCATGCACAGCCAGTCTCCGGCTCCATTGCCGACCAGCGGCAAAAAGTTCGGCGGCATCAACGGCGGCCAAATCGGATCGGGAACCGTCGCGAGCAAGGTCTGCGGCAACACGGGATATCGAAATTCACCCGGCCCCGGCGAATGCGGACACTGCTCATCCCACCACTGGTTCAGCTCATCGCCAAAATCCATGGCAAACCGCTCAGCCAACTGTTTCGACCACGGTAACGCCCCCTGGGCAGGCGCATGCCGGACGTCGCCCGCACGGGAACCAGCAATATTCGCAGCGGTGGTCGAATTTGGTGTGGTCACAATCTATAATCAGCGGCCGGCAAGGGACTGCCGATCAGATAAGTTCAAAGGAAAAGAGTTCAATGGCAGCGGATTGACGCACCGACTGGTCGTCAGCCTAGCTTCCGAAACCCATTCAATGCAAGACAAGCGAGTCAACGATGAACGATATCCGCCTCCGTGGTCCTCGGTCGCGCGCCATGCAATGGCTCGCCCTACCACTACTATTCACTGCTGCCATGCCGCCTGCCACCGCCCAAAAGTTCGAAGCGAACTATGACGAAGCCAAAGTTCCCGCCTACGAATTGCCTGACCCACTAGTCACCGAGTCGGGCGATGCCGTCACCAAAGCGAGCCAGTGGCCGGCCCGTCGTGGTGAAATTTTCGAGCTATTCCAACAGCACGTCTTTGGGCAAATGCCGGACGAACGTCGCGTAGAATGCAAGGTCGTGCGGCGGGACGCCGATGCCAATAACGGCAACACGATTCGTACCGAACTCAGCGTGATCGTGAAGTCGCCGCAGTCCGATCGAGCGGATAAGGGCGAAGATGACAAATCAATTGAAATCCACGTCCTCGTGGACGTTCCCCGATCCAGTGATGCAGGGGGGTCAGCACCTCCATCCTCCGTGCCCGCGTTTCTCGGTTTGAATTTTCAAGGCAACCACACGGTGACCACGGATCCAGACGTGCGGATCACGCAGTCGTGGGTGCATAATCGACGTGATGACACGACAAAAGGAAACCACGCTACCGAAGCCGGCCGGGGTGTCGCGGCGAGTCGCTGGCCAGCGGACATGATCAATCAACGAGGATACGCACTCATCACAGCTTACTACGGTGATATCGATCCTGACTTTGATGACGGATTTCAAAATGGCATTCATGGTTTGATGCCCGAGTTCATCGCGAGCCTGCCACCCGAGCGGCGGCCCGGTTCGATCGCCGCCTGGGCGTACGGATTGTCCTGCATCCTCGATGCGATCACGAACACACCGGATCTCGGTATCGACGTCTCCCGGGTGGCCGTGCTCGGGCACTCCCGGTTGGGCAAAACTGCCCTGTGGGCTGGCGCGACTGACCCGCGATTTGCCCTCGTCGTCAGCAACGATTCCGGCTGCGGTGGAGCTGCCCTGTCACGTCGGGCCGTCGGAGAAACGGTGGGGCGGATCAATTCGAGTTTCCCACATTGGTTCTGCGATGGGTTTGAACAATACAATGAGAATGAAAGCTCGCTGCCCGTGGACTCGCACGAGTTGATCGCGCTGGCGGCGCCGCGACCGATCGCCGTCGGCAGCGCCACGAACGACACATGGGCCGATCCGCTGGGCGAGTTCCTGGCCGCACGCAACGCTTCGCCTGTCTACGAACTGCTCGGCTTACCCGGCCTGCTCGATGACCAGGGACATCTCCCCGACCAACCTCCGGCGCCGGATCACGCCTATTCCAGTGGCACCATCAGCTACCATCTCCGCGACGGTGGGCACGACCTCGCGAAGGAAGATTGGCAGTGCTACCTGGACTTTGCGGATCGATTTCTGCAGCAGGACTGAGCGGTCCGCTCAGCATCTCTCAAACCGGTAGAGGTCGTGCGGATTTTAAGTGCTGTCGCAGCAATGGATTACTTCACCCTCCCGAGCGAAGAGGTCGGGCGGCTTTTAAGTTGTGGCATTTTAACGATTTACCTCTCCCAGCGAAGCTGGGGAGGTCGAGCGACGCCGTTCAGGCGTTCGCGAGGGAGGGGCCTACACAGCGACGGTTGCCATGCGGTTTGCCGTACACAACGCTCAGCACCGAGCCCCCTCCCGAACGGCGGCGAAAGGCCGCGTTCGACCTCCCCCAAAGCAAAGCTGTGATGGAGGTAAGTTACTGCGACGTCTTCACTTAAAAGCCGTACGACCTCCAGTGTGCGGATGTCTGGCCCACATTCACTCAAAACTCGTCGTCATCGTCGTCATCATCATCCTGGCGATCCGGATGGAGCGGATCGTCGGGATCGAAGAACAGATCGGCGAGGCCGAGCGGCACGGCATCGCCGCCGAGCGTGCGGCTGCGCCGTTCCGCCAGTCGCTCCAAGTCGACCGCGTCGTCGCCCAAGCATTTTTCGAGTGCTTCCTGCCACGCGACATCGCGAGCGACGGGATGACCGGGATCTTGAGCCATCCGTTTGATCGCAAATCGAAGCAGATTGAGTCCGTCGCGGGGTGAGAAATCCAGTTTCAACGCGTGAGAATGCTGCAGGAAATCGACCGTCAAGGCGAGCATTTCAGGCTCGGCGAAAGGCAGGTGATACTGCAAAATCGCCATCTCATCCTGTTTGTTGGGGAACCCCACCTGCAACGTCGGTTGCAAACGACTGAGGATGTAGTCAGGGATCTCGAACGTGGACTCATCCTGGTTCATCGTCACCGCGGCACGAAAATTCGGTGATGCCGAAATCGTGATCCCGGCCACGATCGACTCGACGTAGCGACGGTTGTCAAACAGCGGTGCCAGCGACGCCCAGGATTTTTCGTTCATGCGGTTGCCCTCGTCGAGCACGCAAACGCCGCCACGAATCATCGCGCTGACCAGCGGTGAGGCGTGATAGGAAATTTCTCCACCTCGGCTGAGCACCGGCGTGATCAGCAAGTCTTCCGGGCGAGTGTCGGCGGTGCATTGGTAGATATACAGCGGCACGCCCTGTTGCTTCGCCGCTGCAATCGCCAACTGCGTCTTGCCCACCCCCGGCGGACCGAGCAACCGGGGCGTCAGTGGCAGGTCGTTGGCATCGACCGTGATCCAGCACGCCAGCAGTTGCTTGAGAATCTCGTTCTGGCCGATCCAATCGCCCGGCGACTCGTAGGGATGAGCCAACTTCAAGTCGATACCATCGACACTGACGACCGAGCCCGTGAGAGCAGCGGGCGAGTCGGGCTGGGATGATTCAGGGAAACTCATGCGAAATCCGGGAGGAATGAGGAACAGTCGCCTTTCGCTCCGCGAAAGTTGCGATTTCCCTTCATTTTCGAAACGCGAAGGGTGGCTGTCGTGTTTTTTGAAAAACGGTCTTCAGTGAGTCAAGTCGGCAGCAGCGACGGCAGCAGCGCCACGCGCCAGTTCGGCTTGCTCATGACGCGCCGCGGCGAGGATCGGCCCAAGGTACTGATGCAACGGATGATCGGAAAAGTGGTCGATGCGGAGTCGACGCAGACTCTTGAGGAAACCACGCCAACGATCATGACGCTTCTTCACAGCACCGAGATGACCGATGTGACCATTGCGGTCAATGTAGACTTCCGTGCCGCAGTGGCGGTACCCCATCCAAGCCAGCGGGGTGCGGGTCACGATATCGTTGTTGTTGACAAATCGATAGTGACCGAGTTTGACGAAGTTAATGTACCGTTTATCTCCCACGCGGGGACTGCCGTAGGTGTACAAGCCACTCGGAGTGCTCTGGATGTGAGACAAAAAGCAACGGCCCGCGCAGATCGTCGCCATCGCGCCACCGAGCGAGTGACCACAAAACCACACGGGTTGCTCGTTGCTCAGCAGCGCCGTTTCGAGCATCGGCCACAAATCGTCGACTTCCGTTTTGAACCCCCGATGCACCTTGCCCGCCGTTTCCGCCAAAACGGAGGCGGCGTTGGCGTCGGCGCGAATGTCGTTCCATTCATTCGGTTCCGTTCCCCGGCACGCGATCACGCAGTCGTCATCGTTTCGAAACCGGTACGCCTGGGAACCGTCATGATCGAAAAACGTGACGTCGGGAAATCCCACGAAGCCTGCCGCTTCGGTCGCTTCACGCTCGTCGTTGTACGAAATCATCGCCAATTCGGCGAACAGTAGCGATCGCTGCAAAAACGTCATCTCCGCGATCGGCCCGCGGGCGCGGCTGTACACCACGACCGGAACTTCGTTCTTATCATGAACAACTCCGGAAGGTTCTTGCAGGTCACCGAGCGGACTCTGCTGTGGGGAAGTTCCCGATGCGTTTGCTAATTCGGGCTTTGAATCGATCATGGAACGTCCCTCCGAGATGAGTGCGGCTACCTGCCTCGCATTGTGCCATATGGGAGCGGGCAGCGGGCTGTCAGCTGTACACAACTATCCCGAAGGGATTTAAGCTATTAGCTCCGAAAACAAAACCGCAACCCAGAACTGGCAGGCTACGTTTTGAACGCGACAACCCGCATTCCATCGACAATATGATCACCCAGCCGTCGGGTTGGCTAGACGGAAGTCCAGCCACAGACTCGATCCGTTGGAGTCGCGTTCGAGGTTCACGTCGTATTGAGTCGCGAGCATCCGGGAGTCGATCACGCAGGGTGCGTCGGGTAAGCAGTCCGTCCGAACTGCCTCGTCATAGGCGACGAGGCGGTACCGGACACCTGGCTTTTGCGCGTCTCGCGATTCATCACGCTCGGCGACCACGGACAGCGCGTCATCGAGGATCACACGCTGCCCGACTTGCAGTCTCAATAATCGCCCCTCGTCGCGGGCGATCCGGATCGGGTCGCCCAGTAATGCGTGACGCAGACGCGATATCAAGTTCACTGCTTCTTCGCGGTGTCGGCTTTCTTTGCAACGAACTTGTAGATCCGTCCGCCGCCCATCATCGTGCTCATCAAAGCCTCACCCGATTCGGTTTCTCCGAATGTAAAGACGGGAAGTTGTTGCCACGCGATGGGACGGTTCTCAAGCACTTTCTCGGTTTTGGGATCAATCTTCATCGCCCACAACCGACCGCTGACGTAGTCACCATAAAGGTAGTAGCCGTCGAGTGACGGGGTGTTCTTGCCGCGATAGACCAGCCCACCCGTGACGGATTTTCCCCAATCGTCGGTGTGCGGATATTCGATCAACGGTTCAATGTATTCGTCGCTGACGTCGGATCCTTCTCCGCCACCCCGGGTGAATCGGTTGGCACCTTCCCGCAGGCTCCAACCGTAGTTACCGCCTTTGCGAATCAGATCGATTTCTTCCCAATCGTTCTGGCCGACGTCGGCGGCCCAGAGATCGCCGGTGGCGGGGTCAAACGCCATCCGCCAAATGTTGCGAATGCCCCATGCGTAGATCTCGGGCCACACGTTGGCGCGACCGACCAGAGGATTGTCTTCGGGGATTCCGTAGGCGAGTCCATCATCTTGCGAGTCGACGTCGATCCGCAAAATTGAGCCGAGCAGTTTGCTGTGGTCTTGGGCAGACTTCAGTGGGTCGTTCCCTTTGCCGCCGTCGCCCAAACCAATGTACAAATACCCGTCAGGTCCGAATACGACCGTGCCACCATTGTGATTCCAAAACGGCTGATCAATTCGCATCAATTCTCGTTCGCTGCTGGGGTCGCCGAGTTTGTGCTGGGAACCTTCCTTGGTACGAAACTCACTCACGATGGATACGTGCGGTCGCTGCGAAGTCGTGTAGTACGCATATAATTTCCCGTTCTCTTTGAACTTGGGATGAAAAGCCAAGCCGAGAAAACCTTCTTCGTTTTCACGATCTTTGTAGCTCACCCGGTCGCTCAGATCCATGAACAACTCCGGCTCTTGGACTTGTTCGTCGTCCTGGTCGACGTAGTAGATCTCACCCGTTTGGCTGGCTACGAACAAACGCCCGCTGCCATCGCCCGCCCCCAATATCGCAACCGGTCGACTGATTCGTAGATTCGGGTACGCGTCAACGACCTGAATGTCCATCGGGGTCGTATTCAGATCGGCCGGCGGATTGGCGAGGTTGATTGTCGGCGAGTCGGGGCTTTCCGCCCTGGCCGTCCCAGTCGGGAATGCGAACGCGGCGGAGAGCAGGAGACACGCCGTCGCGACGCGACGGAAAAATGGAGTTAAAAACAAAGCGGATGTTGGCACGGAAAACCTCGAAAGCATGGTGTCGGTGATGGATGGGAGTGAATGGTCACAGGCGAAAACGCTGGAACTGAATTCATGGATCCCCTAGAATGTGATCCGAGCACTGGTGTCCCATTCGTGTTTCGTGGTCCACAAGCGGGCTACCAATGTCACGGTCGATCGCCCATTCTAACTCGTCCGAGCGCAGCGGTCGAATGGGGCCGTTGTCGACCGACGGCATTGTCGACCGACGGCTCCGCCCGTCGTGAGAAACCAGCGCGTACCAGCTCAGACGGACGGAGCCGTCTGGCTACAATTGTCGACCGACGGCTCCGCCCGTCGTGAGAAACCGGCGCGTATCAGCTCAGACGGGCGGAGCCGTCTGGCTACAATTGTCGACCGACGGCTCCGCCCGTCGTGAGAAACCGGCGCGTATCAGCTCAGACGGGCGGAGCCGTCTGGCTGCAATTGTCGACCGACGGCTCCGCCCGTCGTGAGAATCCAGCGCGTATCAGTTCAGGCGGACGGAGCCGTTTGGCTGCGATGGTAGCAAGACACGTCTCAAAACAAGCTCGCGGGATCGGCGCGGACGAGTTTACGCAGGGCCAACAGGCCGCTGATCAGACACATCGACGTGGTCAAGACGAGTACCGAGATCGCGCGTCCGGTTGTTAGCCGCATCGGCAAACCCGAATAGGATTCGAGTGCCCAGAACAGGCCCAGGGTCACGAGCACGGCGGGGACGAAGCCGAACCAGGACAAGAAAACCGATTGACGAACCACCACGCCAACGAAATAGGAATTGGGGTACCCCATCGCCTTGAGCGTGGCGAACTCGGGCATCGCGTCCTGCAGGCTCGTGTACAGAATCTGGTAGCAGATGATCACACCGACGACGAATCCCATCAGGGTGCCGATGAAGAAGATCGCGCCCACGGGCGTCTGCTCGCTCCAGAATTTCTTCTCTTTCAGTTCGAGATCCGCGCGGCGGACGACTTGCCAGATACCCGGCGCCAAACCCGTCAATCGCTTCGCGACCACGGCGGGATCCTCGCCGTTACCGATCCGAATCATGCCGACATCGACCACCTCGAGCGGCCGACCACCACCGCGGACGGGAAAATACCTGGCAAACTCGCTTTCGCGAATCAGGAGCGAGCCTTCGTTGGCGAAGTCGGTGCCGATCGTGACGCTGCCGACCAAACCAATGCGATTGCCGGCGAGTTCGACCGTCTGCGGCAGGGGATTGCCGTGCCGATCGAACTGAAATCCATACTGCGAGCGGGTTTTTCGATCGATCAGAGCGGTCTCAGGTGGCTGGAGCTTTTGTCGCTGCTTGGGCAACCCAGGAATCGTCAACCAGCCCGGTTGATCTGGCACCGAGATGACTCGGATCGGGCGGGCCCGCTGTCCCGCCACGCGAACACGGGCCAATAAACGCTCGATCAACAGCGGTTCGGCTGCCGCGACGGCGGGATCGGACATGGCCCGGCGGAGCAGGTCACGAGGGAATCGCTGGTTCACCGGCAACATGTATCGTGCGGTGCTGGTCGCGACGAGGTCGCAATCCATCCACGCGATCAATTGCACGGGGCTGTCCAACAACGCGTTTCGGAACCCGTTTTGGGTGAACATCAACACGGCGGCAAACCCGACACCCGCGGACGCCAACAGCAATCGACGAGGATCATGGACGAGATTCTTCCAGGCCAGCGGCGTGCGGCTCATAAGCCGTTTCGCTCCGCACGAGAATGCCGCGTAAATTTTTCTCTGACGAGCGAATCTTCTTCGATCGCTTGATCCGCAGGTTCGTAGGCAACGTTGGCACCGGGATGTTTTTGCAAACCGGAAATGATTCGCAAAAAGTCCGTGGCTCCCGAGAACTCTCGATAGACGCTGGCGAAGCGAATGTAGGCAACTTCGTCGACGTCCGCCAAGAACCGCAGCACGACTTCGCCAATCTTCTGAGCGGGAATTTCGAAATCGAACTCGGCGTAGATCGCCGCCTCGATTTGTTGCACCGTCGCCTCGATCGTTTCGCTCGCCACGGACCGCTTGGAACAGGCGCGTTCGATGCCACGGCGAATTTTTTCGCGATCAAAAGGCTCTCTGGTTTCGTCTCCCTTGACCACCCGCACGTTCAACGCCTCGATATGCTCCATCGTGACGAATCGTCGACCGCATTCTTGGCAGACCCGTTTTCGACGCACCCGGTATCCGGCCTGCGCGGAGCGGGAGTCGAGCACCTTGTCGTTATCGGAATGGCAAAACGGGCAACGCATGGGAGCGAGAGGGGGAAAAAGGGAGAAACGGAGAGGGGGAAAAAGGGAGAGGGGGAGAAACGGAGAGGGGGAGAGACAGTCAGGAGGTGAAAACGGGACACTCACGGTTTTCACCGCCCTGTGTTATATTCGTTATATTCGATCCTGCCGTATTTCCCCATGGCAACACCGACCAATCAGGAAAAGCGACCTACCATGAGCGAATCAAAGCCCCTCGACCCACCCGGCGACGACAAAAGTTTTGGCGAGTCACGCGATACCGCGGCGCATTCGTCGCCCGCGGACGACCCGGCGCCAGCGCCCGCAACCGGCCCCGCACGGCCCACGAAACCCGATTCACCCCGAGATCGGTTCGTGCGGCAGGTCGCCAATCGCCGCGAAGCGGCCGATAATCACGAACCGGAGGAGACCTTGTGGACCGGTGGCTACAGCCCCAAAGCCATGACGGGTTGGTGGATCGTATTGGTCGCGGTCACCATCGCACTGCTAGCTGCCTGTTTCATGTTCCCCCAACTGACTTTCGGCATCACTTTGGGCATCATCGTGATTCTCTGGTTGCTGGTAGGGGGAAACTACGCCCGCATGCGATTAGGGTATCATTACGAGTTAACCAGCCAGCGATTCATTCATAAAACGGGACTGCTCACCCGGCGGAGCGATCGGATCGAAGTCATCGATATCGACGACGTCAGCTACCAGCAAGGCCCAGTGCAACGTCTCTTGGGTGTGGGCTCGATCGACATCATCAGTTCCGATCGCAGCGATCCAGAATTGACGTTGGTCGGCATCGAAAAAGTCAGTGAGGTGGCGGGATTGATCGACGACGTGCGGCGAACCGAACGGCGTCGCCGCAGCCTGCATATCGAATCCATCTGAGCGAAGCACCTGTTTCATTTCGTCCGATACTGAGCGCAAACATGACCGCATGGTTTGTTCAACGAGAAAACGAAGAGATCGGGCCACTGCGGCCGGCTGATTTACTGACCCTCGTCCGCGACGGCAGTGTGAATCCCGACACGATGATCCGTAAAGATGACTCGTCATGGTTCCCCGCCAGCAGCGTGGGAGGGTTATTCGAAGCGGCGCGGCGGCCGACGATCGAGCATTACTGCCCGCACTGCGACAACGTTCGCGTCGCCCCCCCGCCGACGACGTGCCCCAAGTGCGATCGTGCGTTGACAAAAACTCGCGAACGAATCATCGAAAACTCGCTCAGTAAGTCCAGCCGTCGATCGGCGGACTCACCCGCATCACAAGGCCCGGCACGCTCCGCCCGCCGCTGGCTGCAAAAGCGAGTCGGCAAGGACAAGTTCTCATAAATACGATCAAACAAATTTTTGATCGATGAAATTTCACGCAAGCACGCATTGAGTTAGTCTCACAACATAGGATGTATTAATCGATGGCAATTCCACATGCATCACCGGGTATGGCCGCAGACCTCAAGTTACGAGGCGAGGAGCCATCCACAGCCAAGACGCACGCCCTGGTGAAGAACGAAGCGTTCGAGGCGATTCGAATGGCGGTTCCCCAGGATTTCGAAGCCTGCCACAACCACCAACTTGCCGGCCCGATCACGATCCATTGCATCGAAGGCGAGATCGCGTTGACAGCCGACGGCGACACGCATTTATTGAGGGCGGGTCAATGGACATTTCTTAACGGAGGCGTCCCCCACACCATCAAAGGCATTGAAGATTCTCTGCTACTCCTGACGGTGATCTTCGCCTGATGCGGGGAATCAGCGGCGAGTGCCTTGAGCAGCTTTTTGGATCGATCGCGATGGCTTTTATGTCCGCATTCGACCGTGCTCTACTCCTGTTCAATGGCAGTTAAGAAACGCAGCCACTGGAATACCCGGTAGAATTTGGATCGATCAACCTACGAAGCCTCGTGCAATCGGGAGAATGACTTTTGTCGAACACTAATCTGGCTCAACGGCCCACCACCGATCCCGCCACGATCCTGCGTTTTCGCGATCGGCAGTACGCGGCTGACTTGATCACTGCGGCGGTTCTCGAGTTCGATCTGTTTAGTTTTCTAGCACAGCAACCTGGGATTTCATTCGCCGAAATTTGCGAGCATTTCGGTTGGCATTCACGGCCCGCCGACGTGTTGATGACCTTGTGCAGGGCCTGCGGTTTTGTCACGACCGATGCCGCCGGAGGCACGCAGCTCACCGACGTTGGTCGGGAATATTTGATCGCGGACAGCCCCTGGTTCTTAGGCCCGTACTATCGCCCGAACGCTGACTCGCCGGTTTTAAAAGACTTCGTGACAATCTTAAAAACGGGCAAACCCGCGAATTGGCAAGCCAAATCCGATGGTGCCGATTGGCACGAATCGATGAAAGAGGAAGCGTTTGCGAATAGCTTCACCGATTTAATGAATTGTCGCGGCATCGCCTTCGGCCAGCAACTCGCCGATGCGGTCACGTCCCACGTGAAAAATCGCACGCACATGCTCGACGTCGGCGGAGGATCCGGGATCTACAGCACGACGATGGTGGCTCGTCACCCACATCTGCGCGCCACCGTGCTCGAACAGGAGCCGGTGGACGCGATCGCGCGTCGCGAAATCGAACGACTCGGTTTCAGCGACCAAGTCAGCGTGGCGTCGGCGGATATGTTTCGCGATCCCTGGCCGGGCGATGTCGACGTGATTCTGTTGTCGAATCTACTCCATGATTGGGATGTGATCGAAGCCCAGTCGATCGTCGATAAAGCCGCCGCGATACTCGCACCGGGTGGCTTGATCATCATTCACGGAGCCATCATCAACACTGATAAAACGGGGCCGCTACCCGTTGCCGAGTACTCGTCGCTGCTGATGCACATCACCCAAGGCAAGTGCTACAGCGTGGGTGAATACCACGACTTCCTGCGTCCGCACGGCTTTGATGTGCATCCCTACCAGGACACGATCGGTGACCGCGGCTTTCTCGTGGCGAGCAAGCAATCATGAGCTTAGTGATCTCCGTCGAGTACCCAACCGGTGGCGTGTTGAGCGAGCTGGGCAGCGTGCTCGATGCCGAGCTTTTGCTTGATGTTTTCTTTATGTCGTTCGATCGTCTTGACACTCAGATACATCGCGTCGGCGATTTGACGAGTGCTGCGGCCGTTTCCAATCTGTTCGAAAACTTGCAGTTCACGATTCGACAACGACCCGACGCCCTCGATGGGTTTGGCACGGGGCGATCCCATGCAACCACGAAGCAATGTCGCGGTCAACGCTTCGCTAAAATAGAATCCGCCCGGCAAGATCGTATGAATGCCTTCGATTAAATTCTTGGGCGCTTCCTTCTTATTAATGAAGCCCGCCGCGCCGGCAGCCAATACTCGGTGTGCATACAAGTTCTCGTCGTGCGCCGAAATCACGAGCACCTTGATGTCGTTGTCGTGCCGGTTAATCGATCGGATCAAATCCATTCCGTCGCCTTCGTGCAATGACAGGTCCACGATGGCGAGATCGGGCTGCTCTCGTTTGATTAAATCGAGGCCCTCCCGTTCGCCGTCCGCCATCCCGACAACTTCCATACTTGATTCCTGGTTGATCAGTTGAGCGTATCCAAATCGCACGATTCCATGATCGTCCACGACAACAATTCTCGCGACTCGATGCAGCCTCTCCGTCATGATTGGCACCTCGTCCTGGGGATAGTGAGAGTGACTTGAGTTCCTTTGCCCTCGGCGGACTGAATCGTCAATTCGCCACCGATCGCCTCGGTCCGGTAACGCATGATCCGCAAACCGTTGGCTTTGGGTATGGTTTCGCGCATATCAAACCCGTCGCCATGGTCGCGAACGACTAAGCTGAATATTTTGGTTGTTGATACCTCGACATCGACGGCGTCGCTGCCAGAGTGTTTGAGGGCGTTGTGAAGCGACTCGCGGGCGACTTGATAGATCGTAGCCGCAGTCGTATCGACGCGGATGAATGATTCGTCGTACTTTTCGGTAATTAGCGTGACATCAATTCCAAAGCGTTTTTTGGTTTCGGCAACGAGTCCTCGAAGTGCGGGTAGCAGATCCGCGGCAGCGATAGCATCCGGCATCAATCCTCGCGACAGACGGCTGACATCATTATGGGTCTCCTGCAGAATGTCGATCAAATGATCGACGTTATCAATCTGAGCGGCCATCTCGTCCGGCAAACTTTTCCGAAGAGCTTCGGCAATGAGGGCACCACCGGTCAGTTGCTGGGCAATCCCATCGTGCAGTTCCCGACCGATTCGCTTCTCCTCTTCGTTTGCGATATCTGTAATCAACTGTTCGAGATGCTTGCGTTGGATGACGCGTCCGAGCTGGATGCCAATATCGGGCAGGATCTCCAACAACGCCGGCTCGAGATCCGCTAGCTGTTCAGAAAAGAACTCGATGATCGCCACGACCTCGCGATCGATTGTGATCGGAAACGCGATCGCCCCGTGCAACTTCAGGCCCGCGATGCATGAACGCGGCGTGTCCTGATGCTCGGTGATGTCCCGCACCTGCCGTGGCTGGCCCGATGTGATCACTCTGCCGACAACCCCCTCGTCGACATTCATCGTCATCTGCTCGGTCAGGCGTTGGAACTCATCGAAGCCGGTCAGTAGATGCCTGAACTCCTCGTTGATGTGCCAAATCCCGGTACTCACCCAAATCGCAGAACGGGGTGTTCGATCCTGTTCTGGAAAATCTGCGTGAGTGTGTTCAGCCGTTGTGGGATGACTCGAGTCTTGAAGCGGCTCGCCGCGTTCGGCAAGCTCGTCGCTCCGTTGCCAGACATGGCCAACTCGCCAGCTATTGTAAATCGCCAGATTGGCCATCGCCGCTCGCATGGCTTCCTCAACCGATTTGGCTTCGTTGGCAATCTTTGTCGTGTGTTGCAGAATGCTCAACAACTCGGTTCGCTGAACCACCTTTTGTTCCAGCGTTTTATTGAGTTCACGCAGCTTGCCCTCACTCACTCGTAGCTCTTCTTCGCGTTTTCGCAGCGACGTGATGTCGATCAGAGTGATCACGACGCCGCCAATCCGATCGTCATCAGTGCGATAGGGGATAACACGACGAATGAAAGTGCGGCCATCGATGCAATCAACTTCGCTATCCGTTGGAATCAGTTTTCGCACAACCTGTTCGCACTCCTCGACCAAGTCGTCGTTCACGAAATCGTTCTGCAAGTCGTGCACCGGGCGTCCAATGTCCGCCGGTTTGATTCGAATCAGCTCACGTGTTGCCGGCGTGAACCAGCGGATGGACAAGTCGGTTCCCAGGCACACCGTCGCAACATCCGTCGCGGCAATGAGGTTCTCCAGGTCAGCGTGCTTGATCTCGAGTTCGTCGACCTTGCTGGCCAATTGCATGTTGACGGTCAATATTTCCTCGTTCAAAGATTGCAGTTCTTCCTTGCTCGTTTCGAGTTCTTCATTGGTGCTTTGCAGTTCCTCGTTGATACTCATGACCTCTTCATTGCTAGCCATGGACTCTTCGGTCTTCGGTCGCAATTTCAAATTGCTCAACGGTGGATTGCAAATCGTCACGTGTTGCCGACAACTCACTTTCCAACTGACTGATGAGCGAACTTTCATCGAGCTGAGACAATGGCTGCTCGGACACCGAGGTATCTCTCGCTGGGTCGGTCGAACTTCGACCGATCCGATCACCGTTTCGCGTCTCATCTTCAACGGCCTCGTCGAACAATACGAGCGCGAAATCGTCTTGTGACTGCTCGTTGGGAATCAGTTGCACATTGATGCGAATTTGCCGGATACCGGATGGGCGTTGGACGCGTCCAACGACGCTGACAGCAGTCTTTTCCTTATAGGCTTGGTGGACGGCGGCGCGAAGTTGGCTCCGCAGGTTGGGGACTATCTTTCTCAGCAGATCGTCGCTTGGAACGCCCTCCTGGTGAACCAAGTACGCGTTGACGTTGCCACTGATGTACAAAATTCTCCACTGGCGATCGATCAACACTGCACTGGGGGATATCAGCGCCAACAACGCTTGTTGAGCGAGCTGTGTAGGTCGTTTCGGAGGTAACGGTCGTGTCGGGAATTCAAATTCGCGGCGCGGCCCCATGTGCGACGAGGGAAGGCTCAATTTGTCGTGCCGCGAGCGACCGATGCTCTGGAATATGCGTCCGCCCTTGTCAATCGTCTCGAACAGATCTTCGTGCCGACCAACAGTCTCCGCGGTGCCCAACAGGAGGAACCCATGCTGGTAGAGCGAGAAATGAAACAGCGAGATGATCTTCTGCTGCAGGTCCATCTTCAAATAAATCAACAGGTTCCGACAGCAGATCAGATCAAGCTGGGAGAACGGCGGATCGGAGATCAAATTCTGGCAGCAAACACGACAATTTCGCGCAGCGATTTATTCACTTGATAACGCGTCTCTTTGTCTCGCAGCGTGAAAAAGTGCTTCAAACGCTCCGGTGAAACATCGGCCTCGATGCTGATTGGATAGTTCCCAGAGCGGGCTTGAGCGAGCGCGTCGGTATCGATATCGGATGCGAAGATCTGCAGCCCGCAAGATTTCCGCTGTTTGCCGATTTCTTCTAAAACCAGCATCGCGACCGTGTAGGCTTCCTCACCCGTTGCACAGCCCGCGCTCCAAACTCGCACGACATCGTCGGTTGACTTCGACGCGACGATTTGCGGGATCACATCGGCTGCCAGCTTCTCCCATACCTGTCGATCACGGAAAAAGTGAGTGACTCTGATCAGCAGATCTTTGGCGAGTGCTTGAACTTCGTCGGGATTCTCTTCCAAGAATTTACGGTATTCGTCATAGTAATTGAAATGATGCAGGCACATCCGCCGGCGTATGCGACGAGACAAGGTTGCGGGCTTATAGTTACGAAAGTCGCGTTTGGCTTCCGCGTTCAAAATCGCGATAATTTTCGCCATGCCTGTCTCACTGGCATCCCGAACGGCGGGCGACTGCGTCGCGGCGTCCGTCTCCGACGTTTGCTCGTGCGACTTCCCGCGAGACTCGTCCAACCCGATCTTTTCAGACGTTTGGTCGGTTGCCGGTACTTCGACTCGTATGTAGTCGTGTTCGGCAAACCGAGACAGGACTTCCGGCATCGCTTCGGGCGTCAGCACTCGGTCGACGATGCCGGTGCCAATCACGCTCTCAGGCATCCCGCTGTATTCCGCCGAACTGGGATCTTGGGCCAGTATGAGGCCGCCGGCTTCCTGGATCGCTTTGACACCTAGCGTTCCATCGCTGCCAGTTCCTGACAGGATAATGCCCACGGCGCACTCTTGCTGATCCTTCGCTAATGCACGAAAGAAACAGTCGATCGTGATGGGAGCACGACGTGGCCCAGTCATCTTTTTCAACGACAGCCTGCCACGATCAATACTCAGGAATTGGCCCGGCGGGATCACGTACACGTGCCCAGGTTTGACCAGCGGACTGTCATCTACCTGCTTGACCGGCATCCGGGTGTACCTTGCCAACAACTCCGGTGCGACGCTCGGTTTGTCAGGCGCCAGGTGATGCACGATGACGATGGCAAATGAGGGGTTGTCAGGAACGGCCTCGAGCAGGCGACGAAGTGCGTCGAGTCCGCCCGCCGAAGCCCCCACGCCGACGATGGGGAACCGCCGAGTGTTTGATGGCGAAGTAATATGAATGTCAGCGACGGTTGATTTCGCCACGTTGACTCCAGTACGGCGTTTGAACAAGCTTTCATTGTAGGAGTCGCCCGAGTTAGCCGTAAGTGACTGCGCGAACAAAACGTGGCACAGGCTTCTAGCCTGTGATGACCCGGCTTCATCCACTGCTTGGTTGCTTGAGCGTGAACCAGCAATGTCGTAGCAATGCAATGTCGACAATGAGGGTTTCCCCCATCTAAGAACGCGGGGTTGTACTCTCCACAAGTCAGTGTCGCGCAGCAAACCTATTCTACGAGGGTTTCTTGGGAGGATTCCCCCAAAGCGGCTTCCGGGATTCTCGGTTGTCACCAGCAGAAAAGAAACGCAAGAATGTGTACCGCCATTGGAACGGCGATCATCATCACGGCAAGGACGCTCGTTTCACCAGGAGATAGCGTACTATGGATCGGATCAAGGTTCACTCTGACAAATTTCTGCAGTCACTCTCCAACAACGCCGTGGATGACTTGCATCGGGTCGCCGCCCGGTTAGATGTCCTGGAAGTGCAGTTGAGCGTGCTGAATATCCAGATGCAGTATGGCTCCTGTCGCTTTGAGCAACGAACCGAGCAGCTTACTCGCGAACTCAGCGAGGTCAACAAACTGCTGGAAAAAATCCTGGTACTTGGCAACTGAGAACGCTCACAAATGGGACGAAACGATGTTTTGTCAACCGACACACCGACGCACAAAGACAGGCCCTTCCATGACGCAGGAACACGAGACGGAATCGCAAACAACCATTCGAGATGAGACCGAACTTGCCCCCGCATCAATCTATCTTCGATCACGAACCACGCAGCGAGCAACGACTGCGGTGCTGCTCCAGGAAATGAGGACGGTCGGTACGCTGGTGGTTCCGGCCTTTGCCGACGAAATCCAGATTGATTTTTTTGAAGGCGGTGACACGACGCAACGATATGCCAAGTTCGCCAGCGACGATTTGGTATTCGCCGCCAGCACGAGTAAATCAGCACACGAGCGTGACCCCGTACACTCCATCAAGTTGCCATTGACGAGCGGTAGGGGATTTCTCGGATCGCTGTTAGTTACCCGACTGGCTACCTCGAAACCGTTCTCGGAGCACGAGCGATCGAAAGTGAAAGTGCTGGCGAACCTTGTCTCGACCAGAATGGCAGCCAGCATCGCCCCTCCGCCGGAGTTGGATCACGAACTGCTAACGGATCAATCACTAAGAGGCCAAGAATCCTGCAACGCCAGATTGCATAGGCTTTGCGGTGTGTTGGCGCATGAGCTTCGCAATCCGCTGAGTGTCTTCCGCACGACCGTGGACCTCATCGAGAACGAGTCGCAGTCCTGTGAGCAATTGAAGGGAATGTTGAATCTGCAAATCGAGCGGATGACGCATCTTGTCGACGATCTGCTGGATTTGTCTCGCTTTACCAACGGAAAAGTGCGGCTGGAGAAAGCACCGACGCAGCTACAGGCGATCATCAATACTGCGCTGCAGAGCATGCAGTTCACACTTGCCGCGAAGCAACAACAGGTCCTGACGAATATGACGTCCGACGGACACTCAACTTGGATTGACGCAGACCGTTTCCGACTAACCCAAGTCATGATCAATTTGCTGTCCAATGCGTCCAAGTTCAGTGACGACGGAGATTCCATTCACTTGGATGTCCTGACGAACGGTGACAACGTCGAAATTCACGTCTCGGACCAGGGAATCGGGATTGCCCCCGACGAACTGCCAAACATCTTTGAATTCTTTTCTCAATCACAATCGATCAATTCACTCGATCATTCCGGGGACGGTCTTGGGATCGGCTTGGGCTTGGTCAAAGGGCTGATTGAGATGCATGAGGGAAGTGTCACCGCTCACAGTGATGGAGAGGACAAGGGTTCGACATTCATCGTTCGATTACCGGTCTGCGAACCCATCGCGATCACACCGACCGCACAACAGTCACCGTTTCACTCCATCTGCAGGCGCGTCATGATCGTCGACGACCGTCGCGACAACGCGTATCTCTTGCAAGCGTTGGCCAACAGACTCGGTGCCGAGGAGACTCGCTGCGCGAGCGACGGTCCTTTGGCGTTGGAAGCCCTGAGCGACTTCGTACCCGACCTGATCCTGCTCGACCTCGGTTTGCCAGGCATGTCGGGACTCGAACTAGCTCGGGAGATTCGCAAGCTCAGCCATTGCTGCACGACCTTCATCGTGGCTTTGACCGGCTACGACGATTTAGAAATGCGACAAGCAGCCGATGCCGCGGGTATTGATCTGTATCGGCGCAAACCAGTGTCACTCGATATGCTCCGGGACGTGTTTTGGCGAGTGAGCAAGGACCGTCGAAACAATCGGTGGCGTAAGCTTCCAGCTTGCGATTGAGAAAACGCAAGCTGGAAGCTTACGCCACGTTGTTTGATCACCCAACTGGCGCTGTCCAGTAAGCGACATCGAGACAATAAAACGCGTCGAATCAAAGTAGCTACCGTCGCCAGACGGTGGAATCCACGTTCTGGCGAACGTAGCTACTCGCTTTATTCATTCGCTGTCGCTACTCCAATTCAACCACTTCGATTTGGTTTTGAATTCGGTCGATGCCAGCGACGCAGCGGGTAACCTCTTGTGCGACTTGCTTCATGTAAAAAGATGACAATTCCCCTGACAGGATTACCAGCGTTTCGCTGTCGCCAGACTGCGAGCAACGGCATCTCACTCCATGAAGCTGACGATATCCACTGTGCCAGAGCCGATGAATTACAGCCTGCTCGGTCGCCGCTAAGCGCTTACCTGCGGTATCGCGAGTGGCAGCATGAGTGTGCAAATGGACCGGCCGAGTATCGATGCAGGCCATGGTCGTTTCGAGCATTTCTTTCTCCCGTGCGTGAGGTGAGCAAAGTTGGATTATCCCCTAGCCACGACGAAATCCAAAGTGAAGAAACCCGCGAAGCGGGATGGGAAGAACTCCCAATGGACGAATGCTATCCTGCGTCACGACAGACTGCCATCACGAAGTTCATCGCGGAAGCGTCCAAGCAGGCCCCGTCAAAACCTGTTCGCGGTGCCACCATTCACCGGTCGCCCAGCCTTCGGCTTTATCAGTAAAGCGATATTGATAGAGTACGGCACGGATGTATTTCGGTGGCTGATCCGCTCGGTCGCCAAGCTTGGGGGTTGCCGTCAATAGACCGACGACTTGCCGGTTTCCGTGTAGCAACTGTTCAATGAAAGATTGGAACCACGGGCTCATGTATCCCGGATTCACGCTACCCGTGATTTTTTTAATGCGTTCCCACTTCAACGCTTCGAACCACATCTGCCAATCCAGTCGTGGTTGATGGGGAGCATTGAAACGTGGACGCCGCGACGGATCACCTGGTTTCCAACGAAATTCGTATGGTTTCCATGCCACTGCGTCATCACTGCCTTCGATCACAATCTCAGGTCGCGTCTGCGTCATCTGTCGAAATAATCCATAGTCGTTGACCAATAAAAACTGCGAGATGCCCAGTCGGGATGGCAACCGTGCCTGGGGATGCTCGCGGGGAAGTGCAGCTTCCTTCACCTGCATGATTCCAACCAAAATTGCGAAGCAGGCAAACGGCACAAGAAACAAGTTCCGCACGATGCGACGCTGGGAACCGAGTTCCTCGTCAACAGAAATTCGTTGTTGGAAAAACTGCGGCCACGCCCGATCATCCAGTAGCGTTAGCGCCAGGCCGACAGTGAGAAGATTGAAGAACGTGTAGTTGCCCGTCGCACTGATGAATATCATCAATAGAATGATCCCGCCACAGGCGATCATCCGCAGCACACGTGGACCAAAGATGAACCAGGGCAAGATCAATTCAATGCCCAAAGTGATCACAACGGAAAGCTTTTGAAACCATTCGGGAAGCTTGGCTACGTACCAGCTTATCCACGTCGGTAGCGGCTGGGTCCAGTAATGGTAATTGAGGGCCGTCAGCGACTCCCATGTATTGGGCATCACAGAATCATCAGGTCCGAATGCCCAGTCATTCCAAGTTAGCTTGACCGCACCTGATTCCAACATCAGCCGGAACAGCAGCCACCACACCAACCAGATCGCCAGTCGGGGCGGATGTGGATCAGCGAATAACTTCGATCGCCAGGTTGATGGTGCGACGAAGATCGCGACGAAACCGGCCTCCAATAGCAGGATGTCCCACTGGAATCCCAGAAAGACTTGGCCCCCATGAAACAGCGAGAGATAGCTCACCCATAGCAGAATGAGCACGAGAAGTGGAGCGAAACCAACGATCAACAGCAACGATAAAACGCTGCCGATCGCACAAAGAAAATGCAACATGCCGTCGTGAGGGCTGAGCCAGAGAAGCGTCGGTATGTTCCAGACGACCGAGGTGTGCGGTTGCTTTGTGGCAAAAAAGTGGCTAGCGGAAGTTAAGTAGTCCTCCACCGGTAGGATGCCATCGTCACCGACCAATCCGCTGACCTGAGTCCATAGAGAAACAAAGGCAATGAGGTAGATGCCCCCCAGCACACGCAAGAATATCGCCGTGGCAATATGATACGTCGGGCGACGTCGGTCGATACCGTACCAGAATCTGTGAATAATCGCTGGCAGTTCATAATCGTTCGAATTGGACGCCACAGACATTTCTCCATCTATTCTCGTCGTTCCCAAGCTCCCGCCTGGCAACGCACTGTTTTGGGGGCTCTGTCTCCCTAAACGTCTGTCAGCAGGCGGAGCCTATGGGGCAGTAGGTTCCCAGGCGTGAGGCTGGGAACCAGTAGATTTCATCGGGCGTATTTATATCGATAGGCGTGCTGGATGTAGCGACGATCGTTGTCATAGTCGCCCTGATAATCGGCTCGCAACTTCGCGTCTACATCGTCGCTCCGGGTTGGGTGATCTGAGTGATCATGTCGCTGGGCGGCGTACCCAGAACGGAACGCTTGCTCGCGATTCTCGAAAGCGTTGTCGCTGCCCGTCATCTGCTTGACACTCTCGTCGAC
>JBDNIG010000053.1:0-3534 GCA_041688415.1 Rhodopirellula sp.
AAATTCCGGCCTGCTCTTTTACCGGAAATCTGCTTCGCGAGCCACCGTCGCCTGATTCACGTGGTCGACTTTGCAGCAGACTCAGCGTGCAAAATCCCGAAAAACGCGCCAAACACGGAGAATTAGATGCGCTCACCCTGGGCTATCATAGGGCCGCCCCGTTGGGGCGTCGTCCCGATGTCGATTCAGCGTTCATAGAATGCGTCAGTAATTAAATCGACGTCCCGAGCGAACGGCGACAATCCCCCAGTTATTGTTCCGACGATCCTCAGAATGTCGAACTGGGTCACGAATAACCGGGTAGGGCCACTCGGCGGTGGGGTCACACGGGCGTTTAGATGAGCGAACCGTGAGTTTCAATGTGCTGCGTGTCATGTGACGACGCCGGGCGGATGGGCTAGAATGGCGATTCTCAAGCAGCTATCGATATGTTTTCAATTTCTTCGATAACCGTGGCTAGCGCCCAAGCGGCTCATTTGGTTGAAAAACTTATCCGCAAGTGCTTACCTACCCCGCCTTTCCGTTTCGGATCTCACCGCTATGCGACTTGCCGATTTGTTTCGTGCCCGCGATGTGTCGCGGATTGAGTCGCTGCGTTTGACCGCACGCCAGGCCGTGGAGGGGCTCGCGGTGGGGCGGCATCGTTCTCCGCACAAGGGCTCGAGCGTCGAATTTAAAGAGCATCGGCCGTACGTGCCGGGCGACGAGCTGAAGAATATCGATTGGAAAGCGTTCGGCAAGAGCGACCGGCTGTACATTCGGGAGTTCGAGGAAGAAACCAATCTTCGCTGCATGTTGCTGGTCGATCAGAGTGGCAGCATGGCTTACGGCGGCGAGCGAGCCCGGTCGCTCAGCCGCGAAACGGAAGACACTTCAGCGACTTCTTCCGCCGCACCGCCGCCCTCGTGGTGGGACGGTACGAAGCAGGAGTACGCGGCCGGCTTGGCTGCGGCGATGGCTTACCTGATGCTCTCCAATCAAGACTCCGTTGGCGTGATGACGTTCGACTCCAAAGTACGCGACTATGTTCCGCCGCGGATGTTGCCATCGCACCTGAACGTGGTCTTAAACTCGCTCGTGCAGGAACGCCGCGGTGGTGAAACGGATCTCGGTACGGTGTTGCGCCAGGCGTCTGTAAAATTGCCGCGACGGGGACTGGTGGTTTTGATCTCCGACGGCTTCGGTGATGTCCAATCGCTGGGCCGAGCCCTGACGTTGTTGCGAGGTGGTCGGCAAGACGTGGTGTTTTTGCAAGTCGTCGATCCCGACGAGTTGGACTTTCCGTTTCATGAACGAATTGATTTTCGCGATCTCGAAGGAAACGATCGACATGAGATCATCGACGCACGTCAAATACGCGAACGGTATCTGGAGTCGCTGACCCGCCACAACGACATGATCGCTGCGGCTTGCCGCCGTAATCATGTCGACCATCTCTTGATCAGCACCGAGCTGCCGCTGGTGGATTGTTTATCGCGATTCGTTTTGATGCGCCAAGCCGGGCCAGTTTCCGGAGCCGCTAGCGATGCCCTCCAACGCCGCACCGTCATGGAGGATGCGACGTGAGTTTCATCAACGCGGTGATGGCGATTGGCGCGGCGGCATTCGTCGTCCCGCTCGCGATTCATCTGTTATTTCGCAGTCGTTTTCGCACTCTCGACTGGGGCGCGATGTTTCTGTTGCAGGATGTCGTCAATGCGAATCGTCGACGAATGCAGTGGCACCAATGGATCCTACTGGCGCTGCGCTGCGTGATTCCGATTCTGTTGGCGCTCGCGATGGCGCGGCCGTTACTCTCGTCGATCGGGGGACATTCGATGGCGGGCAAGGCGCCGGTGTCGTTGATTCTGGTGATCGATGACAGTCGCTCGATGTCAGCGGGGACGCGTTCGTCCCGCACCGTCGAATCCGCCACCGAACTGCTCGACGCGATGTCCCGGCGTGATGAAGTCATCTTGCTTTCGAGCAGCGACTTGGTGTCGCCGCCGACGAGCGGCGGACCACGCGAGGCGCGTGAGAAACTCAGCGAATTTCGTTTTGACGGCGCACCGATGAGCATGTCTGCGACTTTACAGGCGGCCATCGACGCCTGCCGCGACGCCGCTCACCCCCACCGCCGGATCGTGATCGTTTCGGATTTCCAAGAGAACACGTTCCAAGGGTCCGGCGCCGACGGTGCATCCTTGTTCCTGGAGTCAATCGACCACCTGAGCGAGCGATTAGCTGGATTCGACCCTCGCGTTGGAGTCGATTTTCTCGACATCGCCGAAACGGATTCTGATTCCAGTACGCTCGCGAACGTGGTCGTCGAAGCGGTTCAAACCAATACACCGGCAATTCTCGTCGGTCAACCGGTACCGCTCTCAGCCACGATTCGCAACGACTCGGAATTGCCGGTCTCGAACATACGAGCGGGTTGGATGGTCGATGGTCGTGTGCTCGACACACGGACGGTCTCGATTGAACCGCACGGCACGGCGAGTTTGGATTGGCAAACCACGTTCGATCAGCCCGGTGGTGCGAGCGTGGGGTTGTCGATCGAACACGCCGACGCGATCGCTGCTGATAATCGCCGGGAGTGGGCAGTCGAGGTATTGAGCCCGATCCGCGTGTGGTTGGTCGACGGCCAGCCCTCGCAACAACCGCTGTACGGTGAAACGGATTTCCTCAAAATCGCACTGAGCCCGTTCGCGTTCCAATCGGCCGATCGCCGCAGCAAACCTGGGACTCTCGGGGCACGGTCGAAATCCGCTGCGGGGCGAGATCTGGTGACGACGCAGGTGATGAGTGAGCGTGCTCTGGTCAAACAACTCGACGCGATCATGCCTCAGGATCAAGCGACGGGTGAGGAAACCGTCGCGGAATTGCCGGACCTCGTCGTGCTCGCCAACGTGAAGCGGCCGCCGTCTTCGCCCGATTCCAAGGACCCCTTGGCCCGTGATCCCTTGACCCGTTACCTCACCGCGGGCGGGCGGGTGTTGTTCTTTGACGGTGACCAAGTCAGCGTGGCGGCTTGGGCGGATTGCGACTGGTTGCCTGCGGTACCTCAGGACACCGTGGATGCGACGGATACTCCCTTTCGCATCGAACCCCCGGGAGCGAAGTTAGCGGTTTGGCAATCGCTCGGAGGCGCGGACGATTCTCTGTTCGATTCTGTCGAAATATCGAGACTCCGCGTGCTCACCCCGGAAGATGAATCCGCCTCGGTGTGGCTCCGCACCGAGTCTGGCGCGCCGCTGGTCGTGGTTAAGAAGTTCTCGCCTGCGACGAAATCAGGGGAGTCCGAAGCGGAGGGACCTGCCGTCACGGGACGGGTCGTGCAGTTCGCGATCCCTTGCGATACGGCGTGGTCCAATTTGCCGCTGCGTCCTGTCTTTTTGCCGATGATGCAGCAATTGGTAGTGGAGATGGTTGGCTCGGATTGCCCGGGCAGTTTGCTACCGGACACCGCGATGGTGATTTCTCCGCTCCGCAACCGGAATGAAAGTAATGCGGCGGTGTGGCAAGTCACCTTGCCGGATGGACTGACGCAAA
>JBDNIG010000389.1:0-31273 GCA_041688415.1 Rhodopirellula sp.
ACTTCCCCCCCCCCCCCCCCCCTTACGAGAGCTGGAAGCAAGGATGCACCAGGTTCGGCTACGATTCACCACTATCCTGTTGATGCTAATCACATCGATTAGCGCGATGCCTAGCAATGCGCAGACGTTGGAAACACCGGTCACCGTTTCGTATTCGATGCGTTTCAAAACGCCCGCGGAAATCGAAAGGGTTTTCGCCCCCTTGGTGGCGAGTTCCTCGAATGTACGGCTAATACTCGACCAACAGCATTCGCGGCTCACCGTCACCGGTCCACCGTGGGCTCATGATTTGTTCAAACAGGTTGTTGAACGGGTCGACGTCGAGAAGCCAGCCAAAAACGCGTGGCCACGGCAGACCGCTGAGCCAGCCAAGGCTGGCCAATCAAGCGAGTCGATACCGTTGCTTCCAACGTCGGAAACAACAGCGTCGAAAGCACCACGGGCACAACCAACTCGTTTGCCCACGCCGTCGCAGCCCGATCAAACACGCAAACAGACGCCATCGTCGACCCACCGGGAAATGACGCGGCGATTAATGCCGCTGCCGACGGGGCAATCAAAAGCCATCCGCGACGATGTGTTGCGATTGTTTGGCGAACGGTTAAAGGTCGCCGACGCACCCAGCGATCAACGAACCGCGGGGCAATGGTCGATGTCGACGCCCTCGGGGACGCTGCGAATCGGCTTCGACCTGCAGCGAGAAGACGTGCTGCTCGATGGTCCCGTCACCGTGGTCGACCAGTTTGGTCGTTTACTGGCAGCGCTCGTTGGACGCCACCAACGGCAACCGTCGGCTCTGACCGGTCGACCCCGGCAACGCGTATTGATGCTGCAGCGTGACCTGCAACCGGACGTGCAGCGGATGCTTCAGTCGACGGGGGGCACCCATGACGCTGATTCTAACGGCCACGGAGCGAGCCTGCAGGATCCGCGCGCCAGAATGCTGTTTCGGCTCACCGGACTCCAGCAAGCCGGCAGCGAAGCCAGCGAGGAATTACCTGCTCCCAACCGCGACCAGGGCGACCAGGACGACCCGAACCCGGAACCCGCGGAAAGAGCCGAGAGCCCGTCGCTACCTCAGCTAGAAGGCGTCGAAGTGCAAACCCTGCCTGACCTGGACGCGATCATCCTCCGCGGTCGTGAACAGGACCTCGACCAACTGGCGGAGATCATCCGCGAGCTTGAACAGTTGAGTCGTCAAACGCAGCCCGCAATCGAGTTGATTCGACTCAAGCACACCAGTGCTCAAAGCATCTCCGACCTGATCGAAGATACGCAAGCTAGTTTGCTGGGCACGCGTCAAGGTCGGGCCACCGTGACTCCGCTGAGCAAACCGAATGCGATCCTGCTGCTGGGCTGGGGCGAGGTCGTTTCCGCATTGAAAGAACTGATCGGCAAATTGGATCAAACCGTTCCACCGGAAAGTCAATTCAATTTATTTCGCTTGAAGTACGCGTCCGCAGTTTCCGTCCAGGAAACGATCACGACCTTCTTTACCAATCGCCAGGGTGAGCTGACGCCGACGATTCACTCGACGGTCGATATACGGACGAATTCGCTGATCGTGCACGCGCCGCCGCGAGACATGTTGGAAGTCGCTCGCCTGGTCGAGCGGCTCGATACGAACGATGGCGGGGCGGTCCAGCGAACGCGTGTTTTTGAAATCCAAAACAGCCTCGCGGCCGATATCGCGGAGACGCTCCGCGATACCATTGCCGCTTCGGGAACGACCGCACGCCCCAGTGCGATGGAACTCATGCTTGACGGCGTGGGCGGTGGAAAAACGATCGTTTCCGGCATCATGGACAATGTTCAAATCACGGTGGATGCGCGCAAAAACAACTTAATTGTCTCCGCATCGGCGGAGAATTTTGACGTGATCGAAGCCTTGATCGAGAAACTGGATTCACCAGGCATGGTTGCCAAAATCAAGATCTTTCCGATCCAAAACGGTGATGCGGCGAGTCTGATCGAAACGCTCCGCTCATTACTGCCGAGTCAATCGGGTGCCGATCCAGTCTCGAGCGCTCAGTTGTCCACCGCACCTGGTGAATCGTCACTGGTGCCGCTGCGGTTCACCGTCGATGTGCGCAGCAACAGCATCATTGCAACGGGTTCGGACGGCGATTTGAAGATTGTCGACGCACTGCTGCTCCGGCTCGACGAAGCCGACGCGATGAAGCGTCAGAATACCGTTTACCAACTGAAAAATTCGCCCGCTGTCGACGTGGCCTTGGCGATCAACGAGTTCCTACGCAACACGCGACTGGTCGAAAATGCGTCTCCCGCCACGCTGAACCCGTTTGCTCAGCTTGAGAAGGAGGTCGTGGTCGTCCCTGAGCCCGTTTCCAATAAATTGATTGTCAGCGCGACACCTCGCTATTTCGACGAAGTCCGCGCCATGATCGAGAAGCTCGATGAGCAACCACCGCAAGTGATGATCCAAGTGCTGATTGCTGAGGTCGCGCTCGACAACACCGACGAATTCGGCGTCGAATTTGGGATCCAAGATTCAGTCCTGTTTGACCGCAGCTTGCTGGGCGATTTGTTGACCGTTACCAGCACCACCAATGTCACCTCGCCGGGCGGTGCCGTTACATCAACGACGCAGCAAAATGTCGTCTCCGCGTCGAACGTGCCTGGGTTTAATTTTAACAGTATCGACCCGCTTGGTAACAGCGGTTCATCACAAGCAATCGCGAATGCGGGAAATGTCGGCGGCCAAGGGATCTCGAACTTTGCGCTCGGTCGCTCCAATGAGGAACTTGGATTCGGCGGCTTGGTGTTGTCCGCGAGCAGCCAGAACGTCAGCGCGTTGCTCAGAGCTCTTGAGGAATCGCGTCGTCTGGACGTCTTGAGCCGACCGCAAATCCTCACACTCGACAATCAATCGGCGTTCATTCAAGTCGGCCAACGCGTTCCGCGGATCACCGGCTCGACCATCACGCAAATTGGACAACAGAACACTATCACACTCGAAAACGTTGGTTTGATCCTTGGGGTGACACCACGGATCAGCCCGGAAGGCAATGTGACGATGGAGATCGACGCCGAGAAATCTGAAGTTGGTCCTGACTCCGAAGGCATTCCCATCTCGGCTACCGCCGACGGCACCGTGGTGCGGAGCCCGCGAATCAACGTGGCGACTGTTCAGGCCACCGTGAGTGCCGCCGATGGCGAGACGATTGTGCTCGGCGGCTTGATTTCAACCAAACAAAAAGCGATCCATCGCAAGGTGCCCTGGCTCGGCGACATACCGATCGTGAAGAACCTATTCCGATTCGACTCCATGACGAGCTCGCGGGCCGAGTTGTTGATCATTTTGACGCCGCACGTCGTTCGTTCGGAGGCGGATATGGAACGCCTCAAACAAACCGAGATGGCCCGGATGAGCTGGTGTGCTTGCGATGTTTTCAATTTGCATGGCGAAATCGTAGGCGAGCCGATAATGGATTCAATGTTCTCGGATCCCCACCAGGACGATGACGTTGTTGTGATCTACCCGCACGACGATCCTCGCGGGCAGCGAATTTTGGAAATGCCCGCGAACGATCCTCGCGGGCAACGAATGTTGGAAATGCCCGCGGATGGACCGCGGGTGAAACCCAATCCAACGGCGCCCGTCGACCCAACGGCGCCGCTCGACCCGTTCTACCAGCCACAAGCAACGCCGGGCGATTCGATGTGGCTCGAATCGCCAACGCCATCCAGTAGCCCGGACACGTCCGTCGGCTCGTCCTTAGGGAGTGAGCGATAATGTTCATAAAATCGATCCACATCCGTTTTACCTTCCTGACCCTGGTTGCGCTCATGCTCGCCGGGTCAACGGGCTGCCAACTCTTTCCCGATCGTCCCGAGTGGTCCAAAAAACTGCTTGGGAAAGAGGAGGAAGTGGTGCTGCCAACACGCATGATGGTGATGTGGACGGATACTATTTTGCATCAACCCCATCAATCCGGTGTGCGTGGCTTCGGCGCGCGAATTTACTTCTATAACGACGACAATCCTGATCCCGTGAAAGTCGATGGCGGGTTGGCCGTGTACGCTTTCGATGCGGATGACCTTCGCCCGAAGTCGCCCAAGCCCAAGCGGAAGTTTGTGTTCACCGCCGATCAACTTGCTCAGTACATGAGCCATACGTCGATGGGAACGTCCTACAGTGTGTGGTGTCCGTGGGATGAAGTCGGAGGTTATAACAAACAATTGAGTTTAATCGTTCGCTTTGAGGGTCGCAACGGCGGCGTCGTGATCTCGGACGCGACCGTCAAACTACTGCCGGGTCTCAACAAACCCGCCAGCGTCAAAGCATTGGAACTTAAAGAGAGCATGGTCGCCCAAACAGCGGGTTCAGACGATACAGAATCATCGACTCGGTTGGCCGGGTATGAGAAAGCGAGTACGGGATCGTCGACAACAAAAGAACCGCGTCGCCAGACGGAAACGATTGATTTGCCGCCCAGTTTCTACCGTCACTTGAAGGGGCCTCACTCGAGAGGGCCAGTGCAGCAGGTTGAGGACACACCCGCGTTCTTCGGGCCCGCGCACTTGGGAGCCGAATCGCCAAACTCGCCGCCCCCCCCTGAAGCACCCAAATCGGATTCAGCCGATGCGGAACCAGCCGATGCGGATTCAGCCGATGCGGAACCAGCAGAGCCGAAACAAGACGCAACCACGTCCACGAAATCCACCTCACGACCGGCCCGCTATCCACGACGGACCGTTGGCAACGCGCAGTTGGATGCACTCTCGGAAGGCACACGTCAACATTCGTTGCCGTCCGGCTGGATCCCTCAGTTGCCGAAAACGCCGAGGTACGGCTATCCGAATTCCTCGCCAGAAGGCGACACCACACGATGAGTCACGCAATCTGACGATGCGTCATGCAGCGACTCGAAAGATGCGTCATGCAGCGATTCGAAAGAAGGTACGGTGCCGCCTATACGGGCCTGACGAGTGATCCGTTAAGCTGGCGGTCATGAATGCACCTGAACCATCGCGAACCGACCGCGAACCGACTGCTGACCGTGATGCGCTCGCGGGCGAGTATTTTGAAACCTTGCCGTACGAACCCTATCCGGTTCAAGAGGAAGCCCTGCTGGCCTACTTTACCGCCGATCCGGATAAGACCGGTGGTCATGGAGTGCTCGTGTGCGCGCCGACGGGTACCGGCAAGACATTGATTGCCGAAGCGGCGGTATACGAAGCCCTGCGAGCGGGCACGCGGATGTACTACACCACGCCGCTGATTGCGCTGACGGACCAAAAACTCGACGAGCTGCGTGAATCCGCCGTGCGGTGGGGATTCTCGGCCGATCAGGTCGGACTCGTGACCGGCAACCGCACCGTCAATCCCGACGCCCCCGTGCTGGTTGTGGTGGCCGAAATTTTGCTCAACCGATTGCTCAACCCGGAAAAATTTTCCTTCGACGATGTGTCATGCGTCGTGATGGATGAGTTTCACTCGTTCAACGACTACGAACGTGGCATCGTGTGGGAGATGACGCTCGGGCTGTTGCCCAAGAGCGTGCGGCTGCTGTTGCTCAGTGCCACGGTGGGCAACTCACTTGAGTTCACGTCCTGGCTGCGGCGATCCCATGGCAAAAACTTGCAACTCGTGCAGGGCACCGAACGGAAAGTCCCGCTGCAGTACGCATGGGTGGAAGACGACCTGTTGAATGATTTTGTCGAGAAGATTGCCGCGGGGGACGCCGTCAGTCGGCGGACGCCGGCATTGATGTTCTGTTTTTCGCGGTCGCAGTGTTGGACGACCGCCGAGATGCTCAAGGGCAAATCGCTGATCGATAAATCGCGGCAAAAGGAGCTTGCCGACATTCTCAATGAGACTGATTTTTCGACCGGCGTGGGCCCCAAACTGAAACAAATTTTAATGCGCGGCGTCGGCGTCCATCACGCGGGCGTGCTGCCGCGATACCGGCGGATTGTCGAAGACCTGTTTCAACAGAAATTGTTAAGCATTTGTGTTTGTACCGAGACACTCGCGGCCGGGATCAACCTGCCCGCCCGCAGTGTCGTGTTGCCGTGTTTGCTGAAAGGCCCCAAGACTAAACGCAAGCTAGTTGAGTCCGCGTCGGCGCACCAGATTTTCGGCCGCGCCGGACGACCGCAATTCGATGACCGGGGCTACGTGTTCGCGCTCGCTCACGAGGACGACGTGAAACTGCATCGCTGGCGAGAGAAATTCGATCAGATTCCCGAGGATACGAAAGACCCCGGGCTACTGCGGGCGCGGAAACAGCTCAAGAAAAAAATGCCCAAACGGCGGGCCGGCGAGACGTACTGGACGCAGACTCAGTTTGAGCAACTACAGATCGCCAAATCGGCCGACCTGGTTTCGCGTGGCCGGCTGCCGTGGCGATTGCTCGCGTATCTGATTCTCAAAGACAATCAGATCTCGCCGATTCGCGATCTCGTCGGGCGGCGACTGATGCACGCCGGAGGCATCGAAGTCGCTCAGAAGGAGCTCAACCGGATGCTGATCACGCTACACAATTCCGACGCCATCGTGCTCGATCCGCCGCCGCGGGCATTGCAGGAGAAACGTCCCGTCGACACCGGACCAAAAAAGCCGGGCGAGATCGCGCGGGCACTCGAAGCCGAAGCGGCAGCGCCGCCGGCCACCGGTGGACTGTTCGGCGAGCTGCTCGATAACATGCGCCCGCAATCGGATGACTCCAGTGAGGGCGGTGCTGATGACGGGGATGCTACCGAGGCGGACGATGAGCAGGCCAAGATCGCTCAGCATGGCTATGAACTCGAAGAGTACCGACCGGTCACCGCGACCCCGCGAAATCGCCTCGAACGGATTGTCCAGCTCAAGAGCGTGAACCCGTTATTCGGCGTGTTCGTCGCCGATCACCTGGCGATGGCCGACGACGAAGAACGGATTGCCGTGATCGAAAGTGTGCTCGATGTGCCCGGCACGGTCGCGCGGTTTACGCGGATGCCGAAGATTGAAGACATGCCGCCAGGGACGCTAGCGACGACCTATCTCGATCCGCTGTTGCTGCAGCGTGGTCTGGCGTCGCCCGAAGAACTCGGCGGCGCCGTGGATGAAGAACAGGAGGAGGTTCGCGACAAAGGATTTGGTCGCGTGATGTTTGAAGAACCTCGCGTCTGGCCACTGACAATCGGTGAGAAACTGCTGCGACTTTTTCGTGATGATTACCCGCGAGTCGATGACGTGCGGGTGCAACCGGTGTGGATCGTGGGCGAGTTGCTGCAGTTCGGTGGCGATTTTGACAAGTACGTCGTAACGCGAAAGCTACAAAAAGAAGAAGGGATTTTGTTTCGTCATTGCCTGCGGATGATCCTGTTGCTCGACGAACTGGCGAACATCCCACCCGAGAACACGACGGTGGAAACATGGGAGGATTGGCTCGATGATCTCGCCGATCGATTGACCGAAACCTGTCGCAACATCGACCCGCAGAGCACGGACGAGATGTTAGAAAACCCCGCCGCTCATGCGGAGGAGTTGTCGATCCCAAGCGGCCGTCGAAATTCGCGATCCGAGTGAATTCAATCCGGTTGCCTGCCGGCGCCTACGCTTAGTTGACAAGCTGTCGACTTGTTCAACCAAGCAATTTTGGCTCAAACGTGGTAGCCACGGCGGCCCACCGAGATCTTAGTCGTCCAGCCGATCGGAGACGACTTTCGCGGTCACGGGATCCACATGCAGCTCGTGTTGTTGAGCGTCCTTGTACACTTCGACTTCCCAGTACCGGCGTTCGAACGAGACATCGTCGATATCGGTGTAGCCGGTATCGTCCAGAATCTTTTGCAAGACCTTTGATAACGGCATGGCGTTCTTGGGCGGCTGGGTGTCGGGATCATCGCGGTGCTGCGAGAGCACCTTGCCGGTGATGGCATCGACCGTCAATTCGCAGGAAACATTATCCTTGTACGCTTCCACTTCCCAGTTCCGGTGATCCATCGAGACTTCGTTGAACGGACCGTAGCCTTGCGATTCGAGTCCCTCGACGATCTTAACGATCGGCTTGGGTTGGCTGACGTCGGTCTGGCCAATCACGTGGCCAACGGGCAACAGTACGGCCAAACTGGGAATTGCGTAGAGGATGAGAGTCTTCATCTTCATTTTCCTATTTTAGGTTTGGTCCATCCGATGACGTATCGGATTGGACCGGGCGTGATCAAGTGACGGACAACTTTGCCGTCATGCAGAGAATATTAGAAGGGCTCGTTAAAGCGTTCGTGAAGCGAATCTAAAGTTTTCTTTAACCGCACTCGAAACGGCTAACAGCGTGAAACACGGGCCGCAAAATGCGGCTTTTCGATCAAGCTACTGGGCAAGCTGTGACGATAGTGCGGGATATGATGGTTGCGCAGCGTAAATCGACATTTTCGATCACGTTGCTGGCAGCAGGATCCGCGCTGACCCCTGGTTTGGAATGCGATAGAGAAACCCGAGGTTTACCCACACGATGACACGCAAAATTCGGCATCTGTTGCGATTACTCGCAATCCTGACTTGGGGTGCAGTCAATGCCATGAGCGTCACCGCCCAGTCACCCGCTGAGATGGATTCGCTCGACCAGCGGCTCGAAGCAGCCGAGCAGCGGATCCGCAGCCTGGAGCAATTTGGAGGCAGCACGAGCAGCAGGGCCGAGTCGAGTATGGATGCCGACGCGACGGTATTCGATGACAGACTCCGGGAGCGCATTGAGGAGCTGGCTGACGAGGTCAAGGGAGAGCCGAAGATGCTCACCAGACCAACCGCACAAGCATTTGGGCGCGTGCATTTGGAGTCACTGAAATTCGCTAACGACTCACCCGGTATCGGCTACTTCGAAAATCCTTTGACCGGCACCGCACCTGAAGACCGGATTCAGTTCCGGCGAATCCGCATTGGTGTCCAGGGTGATATTCTCGACGACGGTATCTACCGCGTCGAATTGGATTTCGGTGACCCCAGTCGCAGCACCTTCCGCGACGTCTACGCTGGCTTCGAACATCTACCCATCTTGCAGACACTCTTGATCGGCAACCAGAAACGTGCCCTGGGTCTGGATGCCTGGAATAGCAATCGGCACGTGCTTTTTCTAGAGCGGCCACTCGCGGTCAACGCGTTCAACCCTAACTTTCGTCGGATTGGCGTGCAGTCCCTCGGACACTCCGCCGACGACAGCGTGAACTGGCAGTTTGGCATATTTGAACTAAAGGATTTGAAGAACATTGGGAAGTACATTGGGAACAAAAGCCAAACGAGCTACAACGCACGGGTCTCAACGACCCCTTGGTATGATGAGGTGTCCGGGGGCCGTGGATACGTGCACCTGGGAGTTTCCAATATGTACGCCACGACCGATCCAGATGCCAGTCCCTTGACCACGGACGTGAATCTGTCGCGGTTTGGTGCCAAGCCGGAACTGCAAACCTCCTCGGAATGGATCGATACGGGAACGATCCTAGGAGGCAGCAGCTACAACGTGACCGGTCTCGAGTCGGTGCTGAACGTCGGCTCGTTCCAGATGACGGGCGAATACCTAACGACGACGGTAAATCGCCGGAACAACTCCAATTTGAACTTTCAAGGTGGCTACGTTCAGGCTGCCTATTTTTTGACGGGCGAGCACGAACCGTGGGATCGGGAAGCCGGACGATTGGCACGTCCCAAACCGCTGTAAAACTTCTTCTTGGTCAAGAGCGACAAAGGGATTGGCCACGGATGGGGTGCCTGGCAGGTGGCCGCCCGGTGGTCGAATCTATCGCTCAGCGACAAAGATATTCAAGGCGGTCGCCAGGAAAACACCACGCTCGGTCTGAACTGGTACTGGACGCCCTATTCCAAAGTCGTGTTCAACGCGGTCCACGGTCGCATTCGTGACCGTGCTCCGGTGAGTGGATTCACCGGCGGGCATTTCACCGGATACGGTGTGCGAATGCTGATGGACTTTTAGCCTTGATTGAGCACGGACGACAACTTCACGAACCGCGACCCAAGTGGTGGAAAGGATTCTCATGAGAATGCGCCGATCATTGACTGCACCTGCGATGTGCCTCATCGCCATGGCAACACTGCAAGTAATCTCCCCGCTCGTCAGCGGCGCCGCTTGGGGATGGAACCGAGGTGAAAAAACGAGTTGCACGAGATGTCCAGCATGTCACTATCGCTGTAAGTTTTCGGCCAAAAAGATCGATGAAAAACGTCATCGCTACGTTGCCGACTCGAAAGTCATTTGTATTCCACGGGTGGTTTTCCCTTGGCAAACCGACAACCGTCACCGCTGCGTCAACAATGGAGCACGCCTCCGCCGCGTCAATGTGCTCAAGCGGGAATACTACACATGTCCTGAATGTGACTTCAGGTGGCACGCGGAGAAGTGTGGTGAAGGTATTCCCGCCGACGAGCGTGATGATGGGCAGCAGAATGAGGATGAGAATAAGCAACACGGGGACGCGACCTCGACGACTGAGAAATCGGAACCCACCGATCCCCGGATGAGCCCCAGCGCCGACCTGCCTCACCCCAGACGCTGAAACGGTATGCTGTTTGCGATCTCCACTTGATTGAACATGGCACATCGGGCAGCAGGCGCCAGCGACTTCGCCTGGGTGGAAACTTCCGCAGCGAAAAAGGATTTCCAGCTTGCGAGCGACTTGACGGCCCGAGTTTCAATTTTCGTCGTCATTTGCAACCTCCGTGTCAGCAATGCCATATTGTCGCGATTTTAGCCGTTCACGGCAACATCGGTTCGGCACATCGACTGGGTTGCCACGTCTTCCCTACCTTACGCAGCTTCTTTTCTTTATGGCGAATCCCACCGCTGGCTCCCGCCAACAAACATTGCCCAAAGCGAAAAAAACGCAGGACCGGGTGACCAAACGTGTCAAACCAAGTCGCTACGCTAATCCCACCCCTCGTCAGGATGACTATTTGATAGCAATCCGCTAATCTACTCGCATGACTGACTTGGTACGGGCCACTATGCAACCTGGAGCACTCAAAGCACTTAGCATTCGACAGCCGTGGGCGGAACTGATTCTGCGCGGCGACAAAACCGTGGAATTTCGCTCGCAGATCACTAAAATCCGTGGCCGCGTCTACGTTTATGCGGCTTTGGGTAAACCTGACGGCGACACCGATGTCAACGCGGCCATGGCCGGCCTCACGTGGGATGAGCTTCCTAAGGGGGTTTTGGTCGGCACGGTCGAGGTTGTCGGTTGCGACTCCGCCGAAGATGGCTACGAATGGCAACTTGCCAATCCCCAGCGGCTCGAAACGCCGCTGAAGCCGGACAACCAGCCGCAGCCCGTCTGGTTCAACCCGTTCGATCAGGTCGGTACGGCGACCGGCGAGGCAGATGCAGCCGACCTGCCAACCTCCCGCGTCAGCAATCCGTTTCTGCAAATGGGCGGCACGCTGATGGGAGACGATTGCACGGCGTACCACGCCAAGCTGTTCGCCCACGAGCTACTGCGACGGTCACCGTCGGATAGTGTCGAGCGATTCACCGCCGCGTTGATGGATAGCCAAGTTGACCTGAATCCGCACCAAGTTGACGCCGCCCTGTTCGCGTTTCGGTCGCCTCTGTCACACGGAGCCATCTTGGCCGACGAAGTGGGCCTGGGGAAAACCATCGAAGCGGGGATTGTGCTTTCGCAAAAGTGGGCCGAGGGCAAACGCAAGATTCTCATCATCCTGCCGTCGAGCCTTCGTAAGCAGTGGCACCAGGAACTTTACGACAAATTCTATCTGCCGTCGCAGATTCTCGAATCCGCGTCGTTCAACAAGGCGCTCAAGAAGGGCAAGCAAAACCCGTTTGAAATTCCCGAGATTGTCCTTTGTTCGTACCCCTTCGCCCGCAACAAATCGAAATATCTGCGCGCAATCAATTGGGACTTGGTCGTCATCGATGAAGCCCACCGATTGCGAAACGTTTACAAAACCCAAAACAAGATCGCTCGCGAGCTTCGTTCCGCGTTGGAACACGCCCCCAAGCTTCTGTTGACCGCGACACCGCTGCAAAACTCGCTGCTTGAACTGTTCGGCTTGGTCAGTTTCATCGACGAACACACGTTTGGTGATCTGAAAAGTTTCAAAGCCCAATTTGCACGTCTCACTCCCGGTGACAGTTTCGACGACCTGAAAGAACGGCTCAGCCTCGTTTGCAAACGAACGCTCCGCCGCCAAGTTCTCGAATACATCCAATACACTCAGCGGAAAGCACACACCCAAGAATTCATCCCGTCCGCCGAAGAACAGCGTCTCTACGATCTAGTTTCAGAGTACCTGCAACGCGATGGACTCAACGCGTTGCCATCCAGCCAGCAAGCGTTGATGACGTTAGTGCTTCGCAAGCTACTGGCATCCTCGACGTTTGCAATCGCCGGTGCGCTCGAAACACTCACCAACAAACTCCGCCGTAACCTGGTAACCCGCTGCGTAAGCGAGGGACAGCCGATTGTAACCCGCTGCGTAAGCGAGGGACAGCCGATTGTAACCCGCTGCGTAAGCGAGGGATCTGTAGGGGCATCCGATGAATCCCTCGCTAACGCGTTCGGGTTACAAGAGGACTACGAATCGCTGACCGAACTCGCCGACGAATCCGAAATCGATGACGAAGAGCTTGAAGTGCGTCTCACCGAAGAACAGCGAACTGGGATCGAAAGAGAAATTGAAGAACTCACCGAATTCTCGCAGCTTGCTCTAAACATCTCTGAGAATGCCAAGGGAACATCCCTGCTGAGCGGTTTGGAGATCGGTTTCCGCATGGCGGTCGAGCGTGGCGGACCGGAAAAAGCCATCATCTTCATCGAGTCACGTCGCACACAAAACTATCTGCTGAAGCTGCTGTCCGACAACGGCTACGCCGATCGCATCGTGCTGTTCAACGGCAGCAACACCGACGCGAAATCCAAATCCATCTACGCCGATTGGAAAGACCGTTTCGCAGGCACCGACAAAATCAACGGATCGCCAACCTCCGACACCGAGCGGCGCTAGTCGATTACTTTCGCGACACCGCCCAAATCATGATCGCGACCGAGGCCGCTGCCGAGGGAATCAACCTCCAATTCTGCTCGCTTGTCGTGAATTATGACTTGCCGTGGAATCCCCAGCGGATCGAGCAACGCATCGGACGCTGCCACCGTTACGGCCAAAAGCACGATGTCGTGGTCGTCAACTTCCTGAACAAGAACAACGCCGCCGATCAACGCGTTTACGAATTACTTGCCGAGAAATTTCAATTATTCGATGGCGTATTCGATGCCAGCGACGAAGTGTTAGGCAGCATTGAATCGGGCGTCGACTTTGAAAAACGCATCGCCACGATTTACCAAACCTGTCGAACGCAGGTTCAGATTCGTGAGTCGTTCGATCAACTGCAAACTGAATTGTCGGAAAAGATCGACGTCAGCCTGAAGGACACCCGCACGAAGCTGCTAAAAACTTTGATGCGGAAGTTGCCGAAAAACTGCGAGTTTACAAGGAAGATTCCAGTGCCTCGCTCAATCGGTTCGAGTCCTTGCTGTGGGACGTCACCCGGTTCGTTCTCGCCGATGTCGCCCAGTTCGATCCGTCCGACCTGACGTTCAACCTGCAGCACTCTCCCGTCACAGCGGCCCCCACCGGTCGCTATACTCTGCCACGACGTGACGAAATCGGTCATCATTACCGTTTGCAGCATCCATTGGCTCAGCACGTCATGGAAGCGGCATCGGAAACGGAAACAACGTCGAAACCGGTTGAATTAGCGTTCGACTACAGCGGAACGCCACGGAACATCTCGGTTCTCGAATCGCTTGTTGGCGAGTCTGGCACGCTTTCGATTCGTAGGTTAACTATCACGTCCCTGGACAGCGAAGATCACTTCCTGTTCGCGGGCATCACCGACGCTGGAGATAAGTTGACCGCCGAGCAAGTGCGTCGGCTGTTTAATTTGCTAGCCACCGAATCTACCCCCCCCCCCCCCTCGCCCCACAAGTGAGCCGACGGCGCGAGCCGCGGGTGCCGCCAACCCAACCCGAAGCGTCAGCGAGGGGCTCCTCTAACAGCAACTCAACCACGCCAAAGCAACCATCCTGGGAGACGTTTCGCTTCGCAACGCGAACTTCTTCGAAGAAGAGATTGAGAAACTCAATTGCTGGGCATCCGACCGACGCGCAACCCTGAAAAACAAACTGAAAGACTACGACAGCGAAATCGCTGAACTGAAAAAGCAAGCCCGTACCGCCCGCAACTTACCCGAGAAGTTGGCGATGCAAAAGAAGATTCGCACGTTGGATAAGAAACGCGATGAAGCCTGGAAGGAATACGACGAGGCCGCACGCGACATTGAACGACAGAAAGACGACCTGATTGATCGAGTGAAAACACGTCTGGAGCAAGACCTCCATGAAGAGACGTTATTTACTATTCGATGGAAGTTAGTTTAGATGAAGTACCCCTCGCTTACGCAGCGGGTTATAACCCGAATGCGTAAGCGAGGGGCCAAGCCAAATAACCCGCTGCGTAAGCGAGGGATTCCACCAAGTAACCCGAATGCGTAAGCGAACGACCGAGCCAAATAACCCGCTGCGTAAGCGAGGGATTTCCCATGACCGACCCCATCGCCTTTTTCATTACCTGGAGCACCTACGGAACGTGGCTCCCTCGAGATTCACGCGGTTGGGTTGAATACCATCACGGCTGGAAATTGCCCGAACCCGCATTGGAACTCGAATGCAAGTCACGAATGACCGAAGACGCCGTCCGACTCAACCGACAACAACGCCAATCGGTGGAAGCACAAATCCACGAAACCTGTCGATTCCGCAATTGGCATCTTCACGCAGTGAACTGCCGATCAAACCACATCCACGTCGTTGTCACCGCGATTGAAACGAAGCCGAAGAAGGTCCGCATTGATCTGAAAGCCTACGCCACCCGCTGCCTGAAAAAGCAGTACGACAGCGAACGAGAAAACTGGTGGGCCGAACCCGGCAGCATCCGACACATCCACAGTGATCCAACACTCGAAGGTGCGATTTCCTACACCCTCGAAGGCCAAGACCGAAAACACCGAGACACGTAATCCGCCGCGTAAGCGAGGGATCACACTCACACCGATATCCCTCGCTAACGCGGCGGGTTACAAGACGAAGCAGGATTCATAGTATGACCGAACCCGAAAAGCTCCCGCTCACTTCAATGGACATCGCCGATCAGCGACGCCAAGAACTCAAGACGTTGTTTCCTTCGGTTTTCACTCTGGCAGGCGATGGCGAAAGCGAGGCGATTGATTTTGAGAAGCTAAGAGCCGAACTAGGAGTTCCAACAGACGTTTTTGAAAATCGACGAGAGCGATACGGGATGGATTGGCCGGGTAAGAAAGACTGCCTGCGTCTCATCCAGAAGCCGTCTTACGGCACGCTATGTCCGCAGCGAGACGAGTCGGTTGAATTCGACTCAACCGGCAACGTCTTCGTTGAGGGAGATAACCTTGAAGTGCTGAAACTGCTTCAGAAGTCGTTGTACGGATCAATCAAGTTGATTTATATCGATCCACCCTACAACACTGGAAACGAATTTTTGTATCCCGATCGATACACGGAATCCTTGGAGACGTACCTGGAATATGCTGGACTCTCTGATTCGGAGGGAAGGAAGTTTAGCACAAACGGTTCTTCGGAAGGTCGTTTTCACACTCGCTGGCTGAACATGATGTACCCCAGACTCTATCTCGCTCGCAATTTGCTTGCCGAGGATGGCGTCATCGTGATTTCGATTGATGACAACGAGGTAAAGAGCCTTCGTTTGCTTTGCGACGAGATATTCGGTGAAGAGAACTTTATCGCTCAATTCGTTTGGAAGTGCAGGCAGTTTACTGACTCTCGATCCAACACAAATGTCTCAACCGACCACGAATACGTACTGGCTTACGCGAGAAGTGATGCGGCACGGTTCCGAGGTCGAGAACGTGATGAAACGAAGTATTCCAACCCGGATGAAGATTCTCGTGGAGATTGGATGAGTCGAAGCATGCTGGGATTGGCAACGAGGGACCAGCGACCGAACCTTCACTACGACATAACTGATCCAGAAACTGAACTAACCTATTCACCGCCAGAAACAACGGGTTGGCGATACTCACGCGATCGAATGGAGCAAATGATTGTTGAAGGACGTGTGCTTTTTCCTGCCAAGCCCAACGGTCGCCCACGCGAGAAAAAGTTTCGCTCCGAGCTTGTTAGTCAGTTCACGTCGTTTCCTTCTGTGATCTCTGATATTTATACCTCCGACGGTACTTCGGCGGTACGTGATCTTTTCGGTGCTCAAGTCTTTGACTTTCCTAAACCACCAGCATTGATGAAGCTGTTCGTTCAACAATTAACCTCGGCTGGTGATACGGTTCTCGATTTTTTTGCCGGATCATGTGCAACTGCGGAAGCGGTGCTTCAGTCGTGCCGTGAAGATGGAATCAACCGGAAGTTTGTTTTGGTTCAATTGCCTGAACCATGCCAGGAGAAGACTGAGGCGTCACGCCAAGGCTACAAGACAATCTCAGAGCTTGGTAGAGAACGGATTCGTCGTGTGATCAACAAATTTACCGAAGACAACACCGGAGATGCAAAAAGCGGACAACCAGATCTTGCTGCAATGTCAGACGACGATACGGACTTAGGCTTTCGAGCATTTCGTCTCGACAAGTCGAACTTTGCACGCTGGCAATCCGAATCCGACGGTGCCGACCAAGAAGCGTTGGCGCGACAACTGGAGCTTTACGTCGATCACGTTGATCCGAGTTCCACACAGGAAGACATCCTGTTTGAAATTTTATTGAAGGCTGGGTTTTCACCCGCAGGACAAGTGGCTCAGCTAACGCTTGCGGATGCCACCGTCTATTCGATCGCCGATGGCGGTCTTCTCATCTGCCTCGAAGACGAAATCACTCGCAAACTGATCGATGCTGTCGCTGAAGTCGAGCCGATGCAGTTCATTTGCCTCGACCGTGCGTTCAAGGGGAACGATCAACTCAAAGCCAACGCCGTCCAAACCTTCGCGGCCCGTAATCAGGGACGCGAGAAGGCCGAACAAATTATTTCCCGCACGGTATAAGCACCCCGCGATCAAGATAGAATACAAACATGAAAATCGAATCAATCAAACTAAAGAATTTCAAAGCCTTCCGCGATGTCGAGATTCTGGATATCCCGCAGTTTTGTGTCATCGTTGGCGCAAACGGAACCGGCAAATCAACGCTTTTTGACGTCTTCGGATTCCTAAAGGATTGCTTGACCTACAACGTTTCGCGCGCTCTTCAAAGTCGAGGTGGGTTTCGCGAAATGGTTTCTCGTGAATCAAATGAGGAAATGATATCGATTGAACTTCAGTTCCGCCTTGAAATCACGGGTCGCGAACGGCTTGTGACCTATCTTCTAGAAATATCAAACAAAAAGGGCAAACCCACTATCAGGCGTGAAGTATTGCGATACAAAAGAGGACGGCATGGCTCGCCTTATCACTTCATTGACTTCAGCAATGGCAAGGGTTACGCCGTTACCAACGAAGAAGATTTTACAAAGACAGAGGAGGAACTTGAGCGAGAAGAGCAGACGCTCAATAGTTCTGACATGCTAGCGATCAAAGGGCTGGGACAATTCCAGCGATTCAAGGCAGCCAATGCCTTTCGCGAAATGATTGAAAATTGGCACGTGTCCGATTTTCACATCAGCGCGGCACGCGGCAGTAAGGATGCTGCGGGTGCAGCCGATCATCTTTCAGTTTCCGGTGACAATCTTCAACTGGTCGCAAACAACTTGCTGGAAAATCACGCTCCCATTTTTAAGGAAATTGTTGAGCGAATGAAAAGGCGAGTGCCCGGCATCGGAGACATCCAGGCTGAGCCAACAGCCGACGGAAGGCTACTACTGAAATTCCGAGACGGTTCGTTCAAAGACCCCTTTATCGACAAATACGTCTCCGATGGAACCATCAAAATGTTTGCGTATTTAGTCTTGCTTTACGACCCCACCCCCCATCCACTGCTTTGTGTTGAAGAGCTGGAAAATCAGCTTTATCCAAATTTGCTGGAAGAACTTGCTGAAGAATTCCGTGCTTACGGCGAACGGGGTGGTCAAGTTTTTGTTTCGAGTCATTCGCCGGATTTCCTGAATGCGACGCAACTCGATGAGGTTTATTGGCTGTCAAAGACCGGTGGCTACACCCAAATCAATCGCGCTCGAGATAACCCACAAATCGCTGCGTACATGAAGGACGGTGATCGGATGGGTTATCTTTGGAAAGAAGGCTTCTTCGACGGAGTGGACCCTTGATGCATACTTTAGTTTTCTGCCTTGAAGAACGGTCTGCCTGGGAAATGCTCAAAGGAATCCTTCCGAAGTTGCTTCCTGAATCAGTTATTGCGAAGCCAATTATTTTCGAAGGCAAAAGTGATCTTGATAAGCGGTTGGAGAAGCGAATGCGATTGTGGCTGGCTCCCAACACACATTTCCTTGTGCTGCGCGACAAGGATAGTGGTGATTGCCATCAGGTGAAGAGCGTACTTGCAGAGAAAGCCCGAACTGCCGGTCGAGCGGATGCTGTTATTCGAATAGCCTGCCACGAACTCGAGAGCTTTTATCTGGGGGATCTGCGCTCGGTGGAGCGAGGTCTAGGAATTAGAAAGCTAAGTAAGCTGCAGTCGAAGCGGAAGTTTCGCGATCCTGATGCGATCGCGAATGCTGCCGAAGTGCTCTCTATAGTCACTGAAAGAACTTACCAAAAGATCTCGGGATCGCGTGCAATCTCTTGCCACTTGGCGATTGACGGTACGAATCGCTCTCAGAGTTATAATGTCCTGGTTACCGGAATTAGGGAGATTGTCGAGAGGATTAATGAAATTAAAATTTGATTCTGGGCTGCCATACCAAGCCGACGCGATCGCGTCGGTTGTTGACCTATTTGAAGGTCTGCCGTCCAAGCAAGGGGCGTTTGAAGTCAGTCTCGGTGCGTCGGACTTCATGGGAACCACCCAAAACGAACTGGGCATTGGTCATCAATTAGCTCTCTCGCCCGGTGCGTTATTAGCGAATTTGAACACGGTGCAAGAACGCAACGTGGTTTCCAAAAGCGACGAGCTTTTTGGCGAAAAAGATCCTTACTAGTTCCCGAACTTCTCGGTCGAGATGGAGACCGGAACAGGAAAGACTTACGTCTACCTACGGTCAATCTTTGAACTCAACCGGAAATTTGGATTTAAGAAGTTTATTATTGTTGTGCCGTCCGTCGCGATCCGCGAAGGCGTGCTGGCGTCAGTTGACTTGATGCGTAGCCACTTCGATGGGCTGTTCGATAAAGTCCCCTACGATCACTTCGTTTACAATTCGAAGGACTTGAGCAAGGTGCGGCAGTTCGCCGTCAGCAACGAGATTCAAATCATGGTCATCAACATTCAGGCTTTCCAAAAGGATGCGGGCGATGTCGAGGACTATTCCAAGCTGACCGATGAGCAACGCAAGAAACTGAACATTATCCATCAAGAACAAGACAAAATGTCGGGCCGTCGCCCGATCGAGTTCGTTCAAGCGACCAAGCCGATCGTCATTATCGACGAGCCGCAGAGCGTCGATACGACCCCGAAAGCTCGCAAGGCGATCAAAACGCTCAATTCCTTGCTGCAACTCGGCCAGATCGAGGGCGGCATGGGCGAGGATCAGTTGAAGGCTCAAATCTGGCAAGCCGTCGAGGAACATTTCAAGAAAGTACGTCGCTTCAAAGGAAAGGGAATCAAAGTTCTGTCGCTGTTCTTTGTCGACAAGGTCGCCAATTACCGAGCCTACGATGACGACGGCAACCCGCAAAACGGCATTTTCGGTGAATGGTTCGAGGAGGCGTACCGCGAGTTCTCGCAGAAACCGCTTTACAAAGACTTGATCCCGTTTGACGCCGCCGAGGTTCACGACGGCTACTTCTCACAAGATAAAAAGAAGGGCAAAGTGGTCGGACTGAAGGATACGAAGGGAACGACCAAGGACGACGACGACACATACCACAAGATCATGCGAGACAAAGAACGCCTGCTATCCGCCGACGAGCCACTGCGTTTCATTTTCTCTCACTCGGCACTCCGCGAAGGCTGGGACAATCCGAACGTGTTCCAAATCTGCACGCTGCGTGAAATGGGAACCGATCGCGAACGCCGGCAAACACTCGGTCGCGGCCTGCGTCTGCCCGTCAGTGCCGATGGCAATCGTGTCTTTGACGATTCAATCAATCGCCTGACCGTGATCGCCAACGAATCGTTCGAGGATTACGCCAAAGGGCTGCAAGCCGATATCGAAAAGGACTTGGGCGACGGATTCAAATTCGGTCGAGTTGTCGACATCGCATTCGCCCGTGTTTTGGATCCCGAAAACGACGAACCGATCGGCCAAGAACGTTCCAAAGCGGTTTGGAAAACGCTCGTCGATGGCGGTTACTTGGATGACAAGGGCGACATTACTGACAAGTTCACGCCCGAGAAAGATGGCTTCGTCATGGACGTTCCGCCCGAACTCGAACCGATGCGTCCCGCATTGGTCGACGAGATGAAGCGATACATCTTCAAGAATCGCATCGTCAACGTGCGCGACCGCCGCACGTTGAACTACAACAAACGAGTTGAACTGAGCGACGACTTCAAAGCACTGTGGGACAAGATCAACAAGAAAACCCGCTACCGTGTCGAATTCGACACGCTGGACTTGATCGAGCGCGCGACCGCGAAGATCAAGAAGATGGAAACGATCCATCCCGTGCAGATTCTGATCGACAAAACCGAAGTCAAACTCACCGAGGCCGGTGTCGAGGACGGCAAAGTCTTGGACAGCAAAGCCAACTACGCCCGCGAAGTCCGCTTCCTGCCCGACATTCTCGCGTTCCTGCAACGTGAAACCGAACTGACTCGCGGCACGCTCGTCGAAATCCTAAAACAATCCGGTCGTCTCGCGGAGTTCAAAGTGAACCCGCAAGCGTTCATGACGGAGGTATCGAAGCTCATCACACGAACCATGAACGAACTGGTGATCGACGGCATCAAGTACGAGAAGCTCGAAGGCCAGTCCTACGAGATGCGATTATTCGAGGAAAAAGAGATCGAAGAATACTTATCGCGACTCTACACCGTACAAAGCACCGACGACCGCACCCCCTACGACTTCGTCCCCTTCGATAGCGAAGTGGAACGCAACGTAGCGGAAAAACTCGATTCCTCCGAAGTCGTCCGTTTCTTCTGCAAGCTCCCAGGCTGGTTCAAGATCCCGACGCCGCTAGGCGACTACAACCCCGACTGGGCAATCGTTTTGGAGCGAGACCAAAAACTCTACCTCGTCCGCGAGACGAAAGACACGCACGACCGAGACAAACGCCGTGACAGCGAAAACAAAAAGATCAACTGCGGCCGAGCCCACTTCGACGCCCTAGGCGTCGACTACGAAGTCGCCATCAATATTAAAGAAGTGCTAACTCCGAAGATTAAGTAATCCCGTACAAGCTCCCCCAAAATTAACCATGACCGTTGGAACACACCTTACTTCGACTGCCAGTAGCCTGGTGCTCTCAGATGCTGAACTGCAAAGCATCCGAACCTCGACAGCCACGCTCTCATCCCGACTTTCGAACTGGTTCGGAAGTGACGTTACAAGCTCCTTTCAGTTTGGTTCAAGCGTACGTGGAACCATTCTTCCACGCAAAGCTGACTCCAGATCCGATATCGACTACATGGTTGTTTTCGACACTTCGAAGGAAACGATGAATCCTCAAACATACTTAGATCGACTCCGTCGTTTTGTCGGCAATAAGTATGAAACTTCCGAAAGAAAGCAGTCTCACCCGACAGTTGTATTATCGCTCAATCACATAAGCTTCGAACTTGTTCCTGCCATAACTTTGTATGGCTATCAGATACCTTCACCGAGTAATTCATATTCAAAATGGATAGATACAGATCCTGCTGCGAGTAACGAAGCGATCCAGGAGAAGAACGCAAACAACAACTCGCTTATTAAGCCGCTAGTTAGATTAATAAAATACTGGAACGCTGCAAATAGCTATCCATACCAATCGTTCACGCTTGAACGATATATTGTCAATGGCACTTACTGGCCAAACGATTCGCTGAAGAGCATGTTCTTCCAGTTTTGGAGCGGTTTCAATTCCAATTACGAAGATGCCCAGTGGATCAAAGACAAAGTCGCATTAGCAAAAAAGAGAGTAAGTGAGGCTAAGTCGAACGAGGCTTCCGGTTATCCCACGCTGGCCGAAACGGAAATCAAAAAAGTAATACCACTCTTATGACCACAACTGAACCATTTACACGCATTGATGAAGTTAGCAATCATTACCAAGCAGCAAGCTTGGTTGCCACCGTTGGCGGTTGGCTCTATTGGGTTTGCGCGGCAAACTCGCTACTCCTTCTTTTTCCGAGCTATTTCTCACCGATACTGCTTGCAACATTGCAAATCGCGTTTGTTGCACTAACCGCATTACTCTTTTTTGTATTTTTAGCCTCAAAGATATGGCTTATCCCTTCTGCGGAGAGAGTTCGTCGCAAACAACTGCTGACGGATGCATATGGGGTTTTGCTTACCAGCGAGAAGACTCAGAATTACTACAACAACGGATTCCCACCTTCACACAAACGCCTTGCTGCAAATGTGATGGAAAACTCGCTTTTTGGCAGAGAGACTTCAAAAGCAATGTTGCCGAGAGTGCGAGCCAAGACTTTCGGTTATTTAGCCGTTTGGTTCATTGTCCTTGCATATCGTAAAACCCCAATGGAAACTGTCCTATGGATTAGTCAAGTTGTCTTTTCTGTTGATATTATTGCATATTGGCTGAGTCTTGAAGTTTTGAACTTCAGGCACGCCGAAGTCTACCAGAAGCTTTACGACATGTTCCTGAGTACGGGCAAAGCAAAAAGTGAAAAGTTGGCTCCTGCAATACTTGATGCGTTTGCTACTTACGAGTCAGCAAAAGCAAACGCTGGAGTATTGCTCAATTCTAAGATCTTCTTCCGAGAAAACGAGCGTGTGACCCAGGAATGGAATAAGGTCAAGGAATGCGTGGGCATTCCATCCAACAATCATACGACCAACAACGATCAGCAAGTCTCCACTTCATCGAAATAGCTATGTTCCTTACAGCAAAACTACAGATCCGGCTCACTCCCAGCCCGTTGCGTCCTGCACTTGGCCGAACCACGATCAATGAGGTGCATGGTGGACCAGAAACGTTGCTTCGATGGCTGGAAACGCAATTAGGTCTGCCGACATTGGATGCCCATCGGGCAAGTCATGTGACGGAGTACGCGACGGCACTGGAAACGGTCGCGGATTCAGTTGTCTCGCGGAGTTTTCTTACCGATCGTTGGGCGACCGCATCGGAACTGTTATCACGACGTGACGAATTGCAATTGAGCGGATGGGACCAAGAGCACTGCGATACATTGCCCGAAGTGGTGCAAGATCTTGCGGCGGCTGCGGATGGATGCCGTTTTGTTTTCCCAAGTGTGGCCGAACGATTGCAACGGGTACTCAGTGCGCTGGATGACGGGCAATCCCTTCCCGAGCATGTTTGCATATTGGCGGATCAAGCGGATCGTTGGCCCGCGCGATGGCAACGCGTGCTGTCGAGGTTGACGACGCAGGCAATCGACGATGCTGCACCTCAAGCACTCAAAGGCAAGTCGCTTTATCTAGCGCAGTCGGTCATTCGAGGCGGAGCAATTGAAACGATCGAACTAGACGAGAGCCTGCGCTATGTTCACACATTGAGTCAGTCAGCGGCGATTGAGTTCGTGGCTGCGACCTTGGCGGAAAACAACGCTGAATTGAATCGCACCGTCATTGTTTGCGAAGACGACTGTCTCGCAATGCAGTTGGATGGTTGCTTGGCTCGATACGGATTGCCGACGATGGGTGCATCCGTCAGCTCACCGGCTCATCCGGTCCTTCAAGTTTTACCGCTCTGCTTGACGCTTTGCTGGGAACCCGTTGATCCGCAATCACTTCTGGACTTTTTGACGTTGCCGATCTGCCCGATACCTCGCCGAGCGGCGGTAGCGTTGGCGGAGGCGTTGACCAAGGAACCAGGACTCGGAAGCGGAGCATGGGAGCAGACGCTCGATTGGCTTTGCAGTGACGAGAACGACCCCGAGGGTAAGCTTCGCGAGCGATTGAATTCGTGGCTATTTTGTGACCGCGTTCGACGCGACGGTTCGATTTCCACGCATTCGGTTCGCGATCGCTGTGCGCTAGTGGCCAAGTGGGCCAGTGGTCGAGCCATGTTGATGGCTGACCAGGAAGATGAGCCGCAGGAGTTGCTCATCAATGCCTTGTATATCGCGGCGGGCCAAGCGGCATTGTTGGGTCAATTGGCGGAAAGCCAGGGGACTGAATTATCGCAGCCTCAGTTGTCACGGTTGCTTGAAGAAGCACTTTCAACGGGCGTCGAGTCAGTCGGCAGTATCCAAGCCGATGGTGGGCCTATCCACGTTCGTTCGCTCGCTGAGATTACCGACGCTTGTCATCGAGTGATCTGGCTAGGGCTTGGTACGGGTGACGCCAGTGGATGCCGTTGGTCTGCGGACCAGTTGGATGCACTGAGAGACTCCGACATTCAGGTTGATGACGGTACACACGCATTGACTTCACTGCGAACCGCCGAGGCTCGTGGATTATGTTTTGTAGAAGACGCATTGCTTGCGGTGCTGCTTCCTCAGGACGTTGAGAAACGCTGGCACCCTGTTTGGCTGGCCATTCGGACGGCGCTATCGGATACTGCTCGCGATAATTCGCCAGTACTCGAAAACCTTATTCAGTCAGGCGACGTTTCATCGCTTTCGCCATTCACGTTTGCGATTGAATCCAAACCAGTGCAGGCTCCACAGGGCCTTCGCCCGGTTTGGGATATTCCGGTCGAGCTGTTGAAGGACCGCGAAACGGTTTCCGCTACCGAGCTACAGGATCGGTTGGCGTGTCCTTTGAAATGGGTGTTCAACTATCAGGCGAAGCTGAGTTCCAGTTCGATCGCTCAACTGCCCAATGACTTTCAACTTAAAGGAAGCTTCTGTCACAAGGTGCTGGAATACGTCTTTGGTGCAGGAGACGAACTCTCGTCGGTTGACGATGCGGTCGCCCGCGCCGAGCAAGTGTTTGACAAACGTCTGCCGCTTGATGCCGCTCCGTTTGCCCAACCGGACAAGTATCTCGATCGTCAACGACTTCGCAAGGAATTGTCTCATGCGACACGAGTGCTGGTCAGCACGCTAAAGAGTGGTGACTATCGCATCAAAGGCCTGGAAGTCGAAGTGCGTGGAGAGGCATTTGATAAACCGTTCATTGGCTCGATCGATTGTCTTGCCGAGCGTGATGGAGGGGAAGAAGCGATTGTCGATTTTAAGTATGGCGGGAAGAAGTACGAAAAATGGATTGCCGACGGAAAAGCTGTTCAGCTTGCAACGTATGCCTACAGCCGATCGAAAGAAGCGGGGCGATTCCCTGCGGTCGCTTATTTGGTACTGGCGGACGGATTGTTTTACACACCGTCAGGCGGTGCCGTTCATGGCGATGACAACCGAACGGTGGTCGAAGGCCCCAGCATCCAAGCGGTCTGGACCGAGTTTGAATCAGCGATATCCGGTGCAGAGTCATGGTTGACCGATGATGGCCGAGTTCCAGCAAGACCACTGCAAACACTGGAAGACTGGCCGACTGGAACACGGATTGTACTTGAAACGAACTTGAAGGCGACCGAGTGCCAATCGGTCTGCAAGTATTGCGATTACCAACATTTATGCGGCCTACGACAACTCCTATGACCAATATTCTCGAAGTCGTCCGCGCTGGCGCGGGCTCCGGCAAAACATACGATCTTTGCAACACTGTCGCGACGGCTGTTGCTGATGGACTAGATCCTGCACGCATTCTGGCGACGACGTTTACCAAGAAAGCTGCTGCCGAACTGAAGGGGCGAGTGCAAGCGAAGTTGCTTGAAGGCAACGGTCATGCTCACGCCGACCGTCTTGAACTAGCGGCTATCGGTACCGTTCATGGCGTCGCGCATCATTTGATTCGCCGGTACTCCATCGAGATGGAATTGTCTCCTCGCCTGGAAGTGTTTGAACAAGGTGGCAATCGAGTATTGGATGATTTGCTTGGCGGTATTCCGCTAGATCGCTGGGAAGCACTTTCGTCGTCGGCCAACAGGTTGGGCGTCACCGATCTGTCCGCAAGGATTCTTGGCCTATTGAGTGCCAAACGAGGCAATCGAATTTCCGACGATGTGTTCAAAGCTCAGATGGCTGGAAGTGCAAATCGTGTCTGTGAAATCTTAGCTCCAGACGGCCCGTCAGCGGATGAGCTGCCAATCAACATGCTCTTTGATCTGGCGGACGAGGCGTTTACCGCCATCGATGCAATCACAACTGACACACAAAAGAACACGGCTGAGGCAAAGCAAAAATTGCGATCCCTGCGATCCGGCAAAGGATCACTTTGGGGAACGTATCTTGATGCGGGAAAGATTACCGCAGGCAAGAAGTCGGGTGCTGATGCTTGCCTCGACGCCCTGCGACTGCACGCGGGTGAGGTTCGTCGAAACCCGCAGCTTCATGTCGACTTGAAAGAATTTGCACGTTTACTTTCGGAAGAAACCATCGCGTTGGATTCTCAATTTGTTGCTTACAAGGCCGAACGAGGACTGGTCGATTTTACGGATTTGGAAACGTTGCTGCTAGAACTGCTGAACAACAAAACGCTCGCTACGCGACTCTCGAAGGACTACGACCTCGTTTTAGTGGACGAGTTCCAAGACACGAATCCGCTTCAACTTGCGATTTTTCAAGGTTTGCGATTGTTGGTCCCTCGCAACCGGTGGGTCGGTGATTCACAACAAGCCATCTACGGTTTCCGCGATACTGACCCGCGATTGGTCAGCGAGGTTTGGGATCGTGTTCCTGAAAAAGACCGCTCGACGCTACCGAATAATCACCGCAGCCAAAAAGGTTTGGTGCAATTGGTTGGAAAGCTTTTTTCACCACACTTCGACGAAGACCCAACACAGATTCCGCAGAAGCCTGCTTCGCCGAAAGGCGTTGAACGCTGGCTTTTCGATTCAAAGAATAATCCTGACGAAGCGTGTGCGTTGGGTTGTGGAATTGCTCAATTGCACGCCGAGGGAACTCCGTTTGGTAACATCGCCATTCTGGAGCGAGGGAACGCACAATTGAAATCGCTGGCGAGTGCGTTCGATGAACTGGGTATCCCATACTTGATTGAAAGCCCCGGCTTATTCTCGACTCGTGAGGGAGAACTGCTGCTTGCGGGAATGCGGTTGGTGGCCAATCGGAATGATTCCCTTGCCGCAGCCACCGTTCTGCACTTATTGAGCGACGCGTCAGAAGCAACGCCCGCTTGGATCATCGATCGGCTGAAGAGCCTTGCAGAGGCTCCCTTGGATGAAGACACCGGCAGGCCAGCGTTCGAGCTTCCGTGGAAAGCCGATCCAACTCTTGCACCCCTGGAAACCATTGACCAACGAAGCCTGTCGCCGTCGCTGGTGGTTCAGCAAGTGATCGAAGCACTTGGATTACCGAAGCACGTTCACTCGTGGGGAGATTCTGCCCGACGCTGCTCGAACCTTGACTCAGCGATTCGCCACGCTCGTGACTACGAGGCGTTGGCGTTCAGTGGCGACGGCAGTGCCACGCTGAGTGGATTGATTCTTGATTTTGAACAACTCGCTGCTGAAGAGGCCGATTTGCGATTCACCTCACAAGGCCACGATGCAGTCACGCTGATGACGTATCACGGCGCAAAAGGACTTGAATGGCCAGTCGTCGTCTTGAGTGGTCTGGATTCCGATCGTGATCCAGACATGTGGAAGCCGGTAGTTCGTAGTGCCACATTTGATGAAGACCCGTTATTGAATCGCGAATTGCGATCGTGGATTTGGCCCTACGGCCAATCGGCTGGCCCGTTCGGCGGCAGGAAAGCAGATAAGTCGCTTGAAGTCGCAGCTCTGGCAACACCCGAGGGAATGGATCAAGGAGTCCGTGAAAGTGACGAAAACCTTCGTTTGCTTTACGTTGGATGCACCCGTGCGAAACAAAAAATCGTCTTCGCCCATCGTCACGGAAAATGCAAATGGCTTGGAAAACTATCCATTGCAAACGATCTACTCGATCCCACACAGGGGGAAGGCGAGCATGAAATTGAAGGCGTCGACACAACCCTCGTGATTCGACACTTATCGCATGATGCGTTGGACGAATGTCGCATCGAAACCGACGATCATCAGATTTGGTTTGCGAACAACGCGAGCGGTAAAGGTGCGTTACTGATTCGCCGGTTTCATTCACCGAGCTCGGCTGAAAGCACCGACGAAACTTTCGCATTTGAATGCACATCGCTTGCAGGTGAATCGTTCTTCCCTGGCAAAGTCGATGAAGCCCAGTTTACAATGATTGGCGATGCCGTTCACAGCTACTTGGCGTCTCTTCCCTCACTCGCAACCGCAGACGAATCAAGAAAAACCGCCGTCGCCGAACGCTGCTTGTCCGCATTCTCGGTAACAGGCATCATCCCGGCATCCGTGCTGGTGGCTTCCGGCGACCGCTTCGTCGAATGGGTTGAAGCAACATACCCAGGGGCGACATGGCACGCAGAAATAGCCGTCAGCGGACCGAGAGACGGAGGCGGTCAGTGGGACGGAGCCATCGACCTGATTCTTCAGTTACCAACTGGAGAAGTCATCATTATTGACCACAAAAGCGCGCCAATTCGACGCGACAGTTGTGCAAAGAAAGCTAGCGAGTACGTCGGACAACTTCTCGCCTATGGCGATTCACTGAAACCCACTGGCGATCACATCGCTGCGACGTACATCCACTTCCCGTTGGCTGGAGTAGTTGCGCAACTTCAGAATTCGTGATTAACTAAAAGAAAATTATGTCCACCTTTGATTCCACCAAAACTCGACTCGAAGAATTGCTCCGCGATATCGTTGCGGGCGAGATTCAACTTCCTGACTTCCAACGAGGTTGGGTCTGGGATGACGAGCATATTCGCTCGTTGTTAACCAGCATTGCCCGGGCGTTCCCTGTGGGAGCGGTGATGTTGCTAGAAACCGGAGGCGATCCGAAATTCAAAATTCGTCCAATCGAAGGTTTAGATCCAGCCACAGTGAAGCCCGAGCAGGCAGAAAAACTGATTCTCGACGGTCAGCAACGGCTCACTTCATTAACCCAAGTACTAATGCTCGATCGCCCCGTGAAAACGCGGGACGAGAAAAAGCGAAAGCTCAAACGGTTTTACTACATCGATATTGAACTCGCTTTGCAAGGTCCGGTGCATTACGAAGACGCAATTATCAGTGTGCTCGAAGATAAGACGCTGCGGAAAAACTTCGGTAAAGACATCAAGCTTGATTTGCGGACTCCCGAGGATGAATACGAGAACTTCTATTTCCCATGCAATCAAATTTTCAATTCGGATGACTGGGAAGAAGGCTTAAATGCCTACGATACTGCGAAGTTCTCGCTGTACATGAAGTTCCGAAAAACGGTGTTGTCTGAATTCCGCAACTACGACGTCCCCGTGATCGAACTCAAGAAGGACAATAAAAAAGAAGCGGTTTGCATCGTCTTCGAGAAGGTCAACACGGGTGGCGTGCCGCTGTCCGTTTTTGAGCTTATCACCGCAACTTATGCGGCGGATGGGATCAATCTGCGAGATGAGTGGTACGGCAACAAGAAAGAAGGCATCGTCGGAATCAGCCAGGAGCTCGGCAAGCAACGGATCCTTGTCGACATCCAACCTACTGACTTTTTCCAGGGGCTTTCGCTTCTGCACACGTACGACAAACGGAAATCGGATATCGCCGATGGAAAGACAGGAAAGCAAATCACTGGCGTCAGTGCCAAGCGTGACTCCGTTCTTGACCTACCGCTTTCAGCATATCAAGACCGCAAAGCAATGTTGACGAAGGGGTTTTGGAACGCAGCGAAATTCCTACGTAAAGAATCGTTTTTTTCGAAACGAGATCTTCCTTATCGTACTCAATTGGTCCCGCTTGCTTCAATCATTGCGTTGCTCGGCGATCGCTGGTTAGAGCAAAAAGTTTACGACCGGCTTTGCCAGTGGTATTGGTGCGGCGTACTCGGTGAACTCTACGGTGGTGCCGTTGAGACGAGGATGGCGAACGATTTACAAGAAGTCATCAACTGGATCGACAACGATGGCGAAGAACCAGGCACCGTTCGCGACGCGAACTTTCAGTCCGACCGTTTAAACACACTCCGTTCGCGAACCAGTGCGGCTTACAAGGGCATCAATGTTCTCTTACAACGAAACGGAGCACAGGACTTTTTTTGGAAGAGCACGATTCGAGACCTTGACGAGAACGACTGGGAAGAATGCAAACTCGACATCCACCACATCTTTCCTCAGGACTGGTGCAAGAAGCAGGAAATCAGCCCCAGCCGTTTCAACTCAATCTTGAACAAAACGCCGATTTCGTACAAAGCCAATCGCATGATCGGTGGCAAGGCACCGAGTGAATACTTGGCTCAGCTTCAAAATCACCAAACCGTTCAGCTTGACGATGCGGGCATGGACGTGATTCTGCAAACTCACTTCATCAACCCATAATTCCTGCGAGCCAACGACTACGACGGCTTCATTGAATCCAGACGAGCATTGATGCTGGAACAGATCAGCGTGGCGATTGGCAAGCAATTGGTGGCTTCAGATGAACCGATCGCAAGCGACAATTTTGACGAAGAAGCCTAGCCTTGTTGGGTTCACGCGAACCCGAGAACCATCCCGTTGGTCAAGTACTGGATGAAACCGCAACGAGCATAGCGCCAGAATCGCGTTGACAGCCCAAATCGAATTATCAAGGCACTGCCTCGGTAGAACAACATTAAAAGAGCAATGAAGGTATTCAATGATGGCCAAAGCTACAATTTCTCCAAACAAGCACAGTATGACAGTTCACGATGATATCCTCGCATGGTCGGTCGATCTACCGCATTGGCAACGCGATGCTTTGCGCCGCATTATCGAAAAAGGCAGCTTCGATGACGCAGACACCGATGAATTGATTGCGGCCTGTCGTGAGGCTCATGGCCTCAGGGCGATTGCGCCATGATAGGTAATATGGGAAACTGAGCGAAGATTCGTGTTTGGGCTGCTGAATGACAGTTGCCAGGCGAATCCAGTCGCCTTGGAATATCTCGATGGAACGCTCCACTTCGCTCGTCAGTCAGCT
>JBDNIG010000390.1:0-4295 GCA_041688415.1 Rhodopirellula sp.
GCTGACTGACGAGCGAAGTGGAGCGTTCCATCGAGATATTCCAAGGCGACTGGATTCGCCTGGCAACTGTCATTCAGCAGCCCAAACACGAATCTTCGCTCAGTTTCCCATATTACCTATCATGGCGCAATCGCCCTGAAAGACCCCGCCATCGACGAATCATTCACCGCCGGCCAAAAGGTCTACGCGACCACCGATGTGTCCGACGGCACCGCGTTCCTCGGCAAAGTCGTCTCCGACAGCGCCGGCAGCGACAACCTCGTTCGCGTTCTCCTGAGCCAGTGACTGGTCAGTCTGGAGCCTTTAGTCTGGAGTCCGTAGCGAACGACTCCGTCTGTCCTGCGAGAAGACCCACCACAGACTCCTTTGGCATCGCGAAGTACAACATCTGCGAAAACTCGCGCGGCAGCATCACGGTCGTCGGCGTCTTCAACATCGTCAAAGACCCGACGACCAACATTCCCGCCGGAACGAGTCGTTACTGGTCCAAGATCAGTTTCCACGTCATCAAGAACGCTTACGCCCATTTGATGATCGGCATCGCGGTTGAAGACGCATCTGCTGGATTTCCGCTGGGTTGTGTGCGACTGTTTACCTCGCTAATGGCGAGAATGAACGGTGAAGAAAAGTGACGGGGTAATTCTTCGCGAAATTCACTCAGCAAACTACTCTCGTCACATTCGTTCTCCGTCGTGTGTAGCGCCGTGTCCCAGCCAGCAAGACGTTGGTGAGTTTCATCCTTGCCATCGCTGACAGCATCACTTGCCGCAGATACATCCGATCGGGCAGTGACAGAACGTGCCAGTTGAATTGGATCGCGGAGACGACGGACTTGGTTTCGGTAGCGGAACTCGTCAAGAGTTTCGGATTTGTTCGCGGGACGTCGAAAGTCTTGACGACTTCGATTACGCATCCTTTGCGAATCGCTCATCGTCGATTCCGAGTCGCAGCTTCCATTCCATGACGGAGCAATACAACACAGGAACGACGAGCATGGTGATGATCGCGATCACCATTCCGCCAAAACTCGGGATGGCCATGGGAACCATGATGTCACTGCCTCGGCCTGTTGATGTCAGAATCGGAATCAATGCGAGTAGCGTCGTCGCGGTGGTCATCAAGCATGGACGAACGCGACGCACTCCGGCGGCAACCGTTGCTTCGCGGGCATGCTCGACGTTGGCGATGCGGTCTTTGCGGAAACTTTCATCGAGGTAGGATGCGATCACCACTCCGTCATCGCTGGCGATTCCGAATAGCGCCAGGAAGCCCACCCAAACGGCGACACTGAGGTTGATCGTGTGGACTTGGAACAGAGTCTGCATGTCGGTCCCAAACAGATCAAAGTTCAAAAACCAATCGGTACCGTAGAGCCAGAGCATGATAAATCCGCCCGACCAGGCAATCATGATGCCGCTGAAAACGAGCGAAGTCGTAATGACCGACTTGAACTGCATGTACAGAATTAAGAAAATGATCCCCAATGCAAGTGGCAGCACGACCATCAACGTCTTTTGCGAACGCAATTGGTTCTCATAGTTGCCTGCAAACGTGTAGCTGACGCCTGCAGGAAGAATCAACTCACCGCTGTCAATCTTCGCTTGCAAGAATGCCTGAGCGTCCTCAACGACATCGACCTCTGCATTGCCTGGCTTCATGTCGAATAGCACGTAACCGAGCAGGAAGGTGTCTTCGCTTTTGATCACCTGCGGGCCTCGCAAGTAACGAATGTCGGCGAGTTGCTCTAGCGGAATCTGTGACCCCATTGGCGTGGGAACCAAGATGCGTTCGAGGGACTCGGCTTCGTCGCGAAGTTCCCGTGCGTAGCGAACACGTACCGGATAACGCTCACGTCCTTCGACCGTCGTCGTGATTCGGCGGCCTCCGATCGCCACTTCGATCACGTCTTGAACCGTGCGAATGTGAAGGCCATAGCGTTTGATCGCATCTCGGTCGATGTCGATTTCCAGATACGGCTTGCCGACCATTCGGTCTGCAATCACGGCGGATGCTTGAACGGTGGGAACCTGCTTCAAAAAACCCTCGATCTGCAGCGCGACCTTCTCGATGGTTTCCAGATCGGGGCCTTTGATCTTCATTCCCATCGGCGCACGCATCCCGCTTTGCAGCATCACGATTCGAGCGGCGATCGGCTGCAACTTTGGAGCCGATGTTGTGCCGGGAATATCGGCAGCCTCCGTGATCTTTTCCCAGATGTCGTTCGGCGACTTGATCTCGTCACGCCACTGGCGAAACGGACGCCCCTCTTCGTCTTCGATCAGTTCGCCAGTCTCGTCGCGCACGAATTCACCGGTCTCTTCGTCGAACCGGAACGTCAAACGGTGTCCGTCCTTGTCGGTCTTGAATTCGGACTTGTACGTGATGTAGGTCTCGATCATCGAGATCGGCGCAGGATCGAGCGGACTTTCCGCCCGACCGATTTTGCCAACCACCGATTCGACTTCGGGAATCGAAATCAGGAACTTGTTCTGCAATTGCAGCACGTCCAGCGCTTCACCAATGGAAGCGTGTGGCATCGTGGTCGGCATGTACAAAAAAGAACCTTCATCTAGGGGCGGCATGAATTCCTTGCCCAAACCAGGCAAGGCCGCAGACAACGCTGACCACGGGCGTGACTCGCGAACGGCCAATTCGGAAACTCCGACGAGGGAGGCTGTCTTGGGGACGAATCCGAAGATGCGATCAAACCCCTGCCACGCGGATGCCCCGAAAAGCAAAATCAATGCTGGTAGAGAAAGAAAAAGCAACTTGTGAGCCAAACACCAACGCAACAGCGGTTCGTAGATAAATCGTTGAAAGATTGTGAAGAATCCGAGCAGTCCGCCGACCAATCCACCTACGAATAATAGATTCCGCAGTAAACCTTTTTCTGGTCCAAGGGGCAGCCAGTGGTCGGTTAGCAAGAAGCCGACAACGAGAACGGCGATCGCGCTGGCAGCATAGGGACCAAATCGCTGATGTTTTTCAGGGATCTTTTCTTCGATCAACTTGTAAATTCCCAAGCCAATGACGATTGCGCCAACCCACCAGGTCACCACGAACGTTGCGATAATCCCGGCGATGATCAAGGCAATCATTGCGGCGCGACGAAGCATGCCAGACTTGATCCGCCCGCCAAAAAGAATGTGGGCCGCCGGGGGAATGATCGTCAGAGCAACGATCACGGAAGCCGCTAGTGCAAACGTCTTGGTGAACGCAAGTGGCCGGAATAGCTTTCCTTCTGCGGCAATCATCGTGAACACCGGCAAAAAGCTGACGATCGTCGTCGCGACGGCAGTTAACACGGCACTTGCAACTTCGTGCGACGCACGAAAAATGATGAGACCGACTTGATAGGAAGAGGGGGAGTCTGGGGGAGGGGGGGGGAATGGGAGAGGGGGAGAGGGGGAGAATCGGAGTCTGGGAGCCTGGGAGTCTGGGAGAAGTTATTGCTCCCCATCTCCCCCTCTCCCTGACTCCCCCTCTCATTATCTCTCCATTCATCCAAATGCTTTAATATGTTTTCGCATAGAATGATCCCCATATCGACCATCGTGCCGATCGCGATCGCAATGCCCGACAAAGCGACGATGTTCGCATCGACCCCGAAGGTTTTCATCGCGATGAAACACATCAGAACGGCAAGCGGAAGTAATCCACTGATCAAAAGGGAACTGCGCAAGCGCAGCACCATCACAAGAATCACAATAATCGTGACCAGGATTTCTTGACTGAGCGCCTCGTTCAATGTGCCGAGCGTCTCGTAGATCACTCCAGTACGATCGTAAAACGGCACGATGGTCACTTGGCTGGTGGTGATCCAGGCAGGCCACTGTTCGCGCGGCTGCGAACGAAGGAATTTCACCCACGGATCGTGATCAGCGTCCGGCTGCGTAATCCGATTCAGGTCGTTAGCAATTGCGTAGGCATCAACTTGATCCTGCGTGGTCATCGAGTAATCAATGACGACTTTCGATGGAAGCCCCTGCGAAATCTCTTCAACTCGCCCTTTGATGTTCTTGATCGCTTCGAGTGGGTTGTAGCCAAATCGAACAACGCAGACCCCGCCAACGGCCTCCGCACCCGCCTTGTCCAATGCTCCCCGTCGCAGTGCGGGGCCAAGTGAAACGGTGGCCACATCCTTGATGGTGATTGGAACATTGTCCGCCACTCTCAGAACAGTCTTTTCAATGTCTTCGATCTGTTCGATGAAGCCAAGGCCGCGGATCACGTACTCGACCTTGTTCAATTCGATCGTTCGAGCCCCCACATCGACATTCGTCATCTTCACCGAC
>JBDNIG010000391.1:0-4347 GCA_041688415.1 Rhodopirellula sp.
CGAACGGCCTGTTTTTCGTACCCGACGACCACAATTTTTTTGCCGAATCCGGCCTCCGAGGCGGCATCGAGTACGAAATGAATCATCGGTCGATCGACAACGGGGCACAGCACCTTGGGCAGGTCGCTGTTCATGCGAGTGCCTTTGCCCGCGGCCAAAATCACGGCCACGGCAGTCTGGGTGGGAACGGGTACGGGGGCAGTCATGAAGCGGTCGGGCAGGGGGATGAAATGTGGGCGAGTGCGGGGGCACTCTGCCGTGTTCAATCGTCCCCTGTCAAGCGGAATCGGGCAACCGGGGCGGATGGCTCGCGATTCAAAACGGGTCCGGAAATGTCGAAATGATTCGCCACCCGCGGACGGTCGACGACTGGTCTTGCGATGCGGTGGGCAGGGTTGCTACTTTGGTCTGTGACCCATGCTCCCGGCATGTTTTCTGTTCGAACGAATAAAATACGCTTCAGAAATCGCGATAACTGAGCCGATACTATCTGTGTTCTCACTCATCTGCGCTTGCGAAGTCTCCACTGATTCTGACGGAATGCATCCTGGGACAAGGATTGCGGCGCTGGTAACCGAACCCGAGAATTGTCACTCAGACGAACGAATTTTGCTGGGAAACCAACCTATTCGTGCGGCCCCGAGTCGACTCGGTTGCCGCACTGCCCAATTCTAAAACCGTTTCTGACGAGGCCCACGATATTGTCACTTGTCCGCTTGTTTGGCGGGCAGAAGCCCACGAAGGGTGACAATTGGGAATCGTCAGGTTCCGCTTTCCTCCCAGGGAGCCAGTGAAGATGCAAATTTACGGACCATTTCGACTCTCGACGGCCGCACCGACGTCGTCGACTGCGAACACTGCCGCGACCGGTCGCAGTGCCAATCGACTCTCGACGCCAAACGCTGCGAAAACATCCGCCGCGCCCGTCGATCAATTGGACCTATCCTCGACCGCGAAAGCCGCTGCCAGTTCGTCCGCGAACCGGCTGCACGAAAGCTCCGCGGTTGCCGGTGGGGGCGAGATTCGCGTTGACCGAGTCGCCGATCTCCGCCGTCAAATTGCCCAAGGCAACTACGACACACCCGAGAAGATGGACATGGCGCTGGACCGTTTTCTCGATGGATTCGCATAACGCTGCGTGAGCCGAGGTGCGTCAACGGCCGGGCATTGGTTAATGCCCAGGCCGCGTTAGCGTTCGACATGCCCGGTGCCTCACCGGGCTGACGACATCAACAAGCCCGTGATGTGAATTCGGCTCAGCTTTTGAGTGAATCAAATGTTCGCAACCGGTAGCCAACGCCGGTGTAGTCGAGCAGACTGCACAGCGCACGGGCGGCGACGCCAAAGCCATCGGGGCCACTGAAGCCGCCGAATTGGCCGCCACCGCGGACGTGTGGTTCGAGATCCAAGAATACGCCGTCGGCACCACGATCGATCATTCGTTGGTGCAGCGTCGGTAGGAATTCACGCAAATCTCTTAAAATCGCTTCATGGGCGCTATCACCACGATCCGCAGGCACGAAATAACTCGCTGAATCTTCGTCGACGTGCTCGACTCGGCCACGCAGCCCAGGGTCGCAATAGTCCTTGATGTGCAGCCAACCGAGCGACGGTTTCATGGCTTGGTATTGCTCGTAGATCTGATCTGGCGTGAAGCCTTGAATCGCGATGTTCGCGCCATCGAAAATCGTCAGCATGGCGGGATGATTGACTTTCGCGGCGATGTCGGCGAGCAGTTGTCCGGTTTGACCCACCAGATTCGCTTCGATCTCCAAGCCGAACGTCAAACCCCGCGCGTCGCAGACCTCCGCGATCTGACCGAGTTGATCGGCAACTCGGTCGACGTGATCTTCCGGTGCGGTGCCTTTGGGGTGATAGAACGAGAACCCACGTAGCAACTTCGCTCCAAACGCCTCGGCGCGATCGCATGCGATCGACACCTCTTCGCGTAGATACTTCTCGAAGGGAATGAACTTGTTCGCCGTGCCATCGTCGACATCGAGCAGTTTGACTTTGCCGATCGGTGAACCGATGCTCGACACCTTCAGGCCATAGTCAGCGTGCATCTGCTGCAGCAGTTTGATTTCGGCGTCTTCGAGTGCCATCACGTTTTTGATGCCGTTGCCGACATCGACGAACCGAATCGAGTAATATTCCAGTCCAATGGCAGCGAGAGCAGCGAACTGTTCGTTGGCTTGCTTGGAGAGCGCGGACTCGTCAGCGAAACCACTGAGCAAAACAATGGGTGCGGAATTCATTAAAAAGGTATCCCAAGTCAAAGGTGATCGATATCAACGATCGTCCAGTGTGCGATAATTACGGCCGGGAGTGAACCCGGCAGCTAGAATCAATTTGCAAAACGAATCAATGCGTGGCAAAAAATGCGCCTCTTTCAGTTTCAACCCGCCTTTACCATCGACGTGCCCGTCGATCAACATCAAGCGATCGCACGATTGAAGTCGGCAATCGCCAGTGACGAACTGCGTGGGCTCGCCGAATGTGCGGGGATGGTGATCGATTTCAAAATCAATCCCGCAGAGCGTCGGTTTTGGTCGCCGCATCTGTCCGTCCAATGCGGTGCTTCCGAAGCGGGGTCGCAAATCTTCGCCCGCTTCTCGCCGCGGCCTGAAATCTGGACCATGTTCATCGCAATTTATTTTGTCGTGGCTATCCTGATCTGTTTGGCGATGACGGTCGGTTACGTGCAGTGGTCACTCGGCTACGCCCCCTGGTCGTTGGCCGCCGTTCCGATCGGCGTCCTGATGATCGCGGGGTTGCACCTCGCCAGCTTGATTGGCCAGCAACTCAGTGCGGACCAGATGACGCTGCTGCGAGAACGTTTGGTCCGGGCGGTCGAGATCGCATTTGATGGCGCCGACGTCCAGCACCAATAACGCCGCGGGTGGACTCAAGTGTCTACGGATCAGACGCTCGATGACACGGGTCGTTGGCAGTCGACTCCCGAAGAGTTGCCGAGACTGCAGGGTTCAGTCGCCAACCGCAGAGAGCGCCGCCGCAAAAAGCAAGGGAGGCGTGACGAAAGGCGGTTTGAGCCCCAGGGCGACAGACAACGTATGAGGTGGCTTTCCGTTTTTCGAGCGAACTCGGCATCCCAGTGAGAATCGAGCTATTCGAACTCGAATCCATCGGGCTGACATCTGATAACACCGTTTCAGGTAGCGTGAACGATATGAAGGCGTGGGTCGCGTTGGACTATTTTCTCAGGGGGCTGGAATGTGCGACGGTCATCCGACAAGAAGGCTTAGAAATCACGACTCGCGATGCAATCGAGACGGAACCCATGTTGCGGGTGTACTTGTACTTCTTAGCAGGCACGGGTTTCCATCGTAGCATTCTGAGTCCTCTGATCCTATAAATCGTTGAGCCGGATTCCTGGGCGGTGTCGTCGATACCTTTTGAAATTGTACCGGTCATACCGACTTTGGGATCACGCCGTAGATCACCTTGTCCCTCCACGAGACCACCCAGTGCTGCGTCTTTCCGGTCTCGGGCTTCGATCGCACGACCGTTCGCGAGCATAATTCGCTCATTGGGGAATCCGTGGATTCAGTTCGTTGATAGAATGGATGACAGACGACCATCTGCGAGCACCACAATCTGCTCGCCGGTGGGCCCCCCAGCGTTCCCAGCCTTGTCCATGCCGAGCAATTCGGCGTTTCATCACAGTGGTGTCTCTCATGAAGAAACGTGGTCCCATTCTCGTCGGTGGCGGCGTCGCGCTGCTGATTGCCAGCCAATTTTTCGACTTCGGACTGGGGTTCCAGGATGGAAGTGGTCCCGGTGACGACAGCGACCCGAATGCTCAGGTCTCGATGGCCCCGCCCGTTTCTCATTCGACAACCGAATCAAAACCGGATCTCACGGAAGATGACACGACTCAGGACACGGTCCCCCGATTCGTACCGACTGCTGAGCCGGAGATGCCTGACGTCGTCGACATCTTGATTGATGGGAACCAGTATCTGGTGACTACCCACGTGGGCGAGAGTGAACGCAAGGCAATGACCCTGGACCAAATCGTCGCCATGGCTGCGACGGTCGATGGTGAACCGAGTGGGATCCGAGTTCGCGTGGCGCGGACGCCCAGCGCGGTTGCGTCGGCGGAAGCCGCCGTGATGAAACGATTGACCGACGCCGGGTTAGCGGCGGACCAAATCGATGCACGGCGTCAACTCGTCGAGCCGAACTAGTCCTCAATCAAGCGAACGTCGATTGCAAAATTCATAAGAGAACTCGAAAACCCCCGGCGTTTCCCGTATGATTCGGAGACAAATTCAAATTCCTTTCATACGCGCTAACGAGGGTTTCGAGTGAACGCTAAATTAC
>JBDNIG010000392.1:0-5104 GCA_041688415.1 Rhodopirellula sp.
AGCGAACCACCAACCCAACTTGCGCGCTCGGCCCTCCCCGGAATTCTCGCTGAAAGCTCGAATTCCGACCCTCCCAAGCTTCGCTCGGGAGGGTGAAGTAAACCATTGCTGCGACAGTACTTAAAAGCCGCACGATCTCCACGAAGCGTGGGGGAGAGGGGAGACTGATTTTGTTGAAAAAAAGATGTGTAGGATAACAAGGGCACTAGCCTCGGGTGTTATCGATCAATAATGGTGGCGAGATACCCGCGGCTAGCTCACAGAGCAGGTGGCATTGGGCGGACGGCCAACCGGGGAGCATGCTTGAAGATTTCCGCTACTTGGCGCTCAGTCGTTGAGGTGAAACGTTTGCGGCCTTTCCGATTGGGCGTTGGCCCTGGCCAGGTTGGCCTTTGTCACCGAGGTCGCGTCTGGCGCTGTCCGCTAGAACGTTGAGCCGGGCAACGACCTCGGGATGCTCGGCGGCGACGTTGTGTTTGCAGGCAATGTCTTCGACGACGTTGAATAACAGCGTCGTTGGCTTTTGCTTGCTGCTGAAATGCGGGTGTCCGGCCGTCGCAGCGACGGGCAGGAACATCTTCCAGGGACCGGACCGGACGGCCTGCAACTGATCTTGATGGTAGTAATAGAAGGCTTGATAAGGAGTCTTGGCATTCGCTTCACCGAACAGCAGTGGGGCGATGTCATGACCATCGATTTTGCGATCCGACGGTGGATCACAACCGGCGAGATGCGCAAACGTGGGCAGCAGATCCATCGTCGTTGCCAGTTCATCGCAGACGGTGCCAGCGGGTACCTTCCCCGGCTGCCAGACAATCGTAGGCACCCGAAATGCCCCTTCGCTCGTCGTGTAGCCTCGACCGTGAAGCGGCAAATTCGAGCCACGACTCAGGTCGCTGGGATCACGGTTGATTGGCGCACCGTTATCCGACGTCCAGATGACGAAGGTGTTTTCCGCGATGCCCAGATCGGCGAGTTGATCGAGCATCACGCCGATTGACCAGTCGAGTTCTTCGACCGCGTCGCCCCACGGCCCATTCTGGCTCTTGCCGCGAAACGCTGCACTGGAGAATGGTGTCTTGGTACTGCCCGGCATGGCTTGCGGGAAATACAGAAAGAAGGGTTCGTCCTGGTGGTTGGCGATCCACTGCATCGCCCGCTCGGTGTATCGCTTCGTCAGACCGTTTCGATCGCAGGGGGCTTCGATCACGGTTTCGTTTTCCATCAGTGGCAGTGGGGGCCAATGCGAACCGTCACGTTCCCAGACTCGCGCCGTCATGTCGTCGGAATAGGGCACACCAAAGAACCAGTCAAATCCCTGTCGGGTCGGCAGGAACTCCGGCTGGTCACCCAAATGCCATTTCCCCACCAATGCGGTAGCGTATCCCTGCTGCTTGAGCACCTCGGCAATCGTGATCTCCTCGGGATTCAGTCCGTACGGAGAAACCGGTCGCAGCACGGGACCGTCGCGCTCGTTGAGATCCATGCCGACGCGTTGAGCATAGCAACCCGTCATGATGCTCGCGCGCGACGGAGTGCAAACACCCGCGGTAACGCAGAAGTGAGTGAACTTCCGACCTTCCCGCGCCATGCGATTGAGGTTGGGTGTCCGGTTCCGAGTCGATCCGAAGGGTTCGATGTCTCCGTAACCAAGGTTGTCACAATAGACAATGATGAAATTAGGTTTCGTCGGCTCGTCGGCGCGCACGCTCAGCGGCGCCGCAGCAAGCATCACGATCATCAGTGCGAGAGGGTGAAAGAGTTTCTTCGTCATAGGGTTCTCCTTTACGGGCTGTCGATTTAATCGGTTTGTTGACGCAATCTTGAGATCTAATATTCAAAGCGTTTGAAGCGACCTAGTTGCCCCCATTGCTGCGGCTTGACGCAGGCCGGCGTCGGGATCGCTTTGTGGCCAGTACTCCAGTCCCACGTAGCCGTCGTAGTTCGTCGTCGCGATAGCGGCAAAAATCTCGGGGTAATTGAGTTCACCGCGGGTGAGTTCATGTCGGCCCGGGTTTCCCGCGGCATGAAAATGGCCAATTGCATCGATGCGTTTGGTTAACCGATCGATCACGTGTCCTTCGCTGATCTGTTGATGATAGATGTCAAAGACGACTTTGACATTGTCGCTACCGACGGCATCGATAATCTCGAAGGCCTCGTCACTCCGCACGAGGTAATAGCCGACGTGATCGACGAGTTCATTGAGCGGTTCGATGACGAGCGTGATGCCAGCTTGTTCGAGCAGCGGGGCGGCTTCGGTGAGCCCATCCACGAGCGATTGGTACTGCTGCTGACGCGGCACACCCGGGCAGAAATCACCCACTTGAGAGATCAGCGTGCGGCAACCGAGTTTTTTCGCAGCCGCGATCGACTCTTTCAGTCCTTGCAGGTAGTCGCTGCGCAGTTTCGGATCGACGAGTGAGACGAATCGCGTGCAGCACGCGGCGATCGCCATGGAACGTTTGTCGCGTGCGGCGATGATTTGGTCGAGGTCTTTTTCCCACCAACACTAGAACTCAAACGCGTCAATTCCAGCGTTCGCGACACGGGCGATCGCTTCGGATTCATCGACCCCTTCGAAGACAGCATCAATACAAACCGATAACTTTGGATTGGAGGTCAAGACAGTTCTTTCTTGGATGGAGTTCATAAAAACGGCGAGATACCCGCGGCTCACAAGCTCAGATATCTGCGGTTAGTGCCGTCAGTTCACCAGAACAGAGGAAAGCCACCCGCGGCTGGCGGGCTGTCAATTTAGTAACCCGACGCGTAAGCGAGGGACCAGGTTGCATCCCTCGCTGACGCGTCGGGTTATGATTCATACGCTAAACACGATCGGCGGTGGGATGCCGACGATCGCATCAGGCTCACGATGCCCGTGCTCAGGCAAACGGGTTGTGTTTGCCGGGGACGGGGACGGGGTATTTTCCATCATCGCCCTTAACAACCGGCGGGGTCGACTGCAGCGTGTACTCGTCGATGCCGGGTGAGTAGTCACGACCTTTTTCGAGCAGCTCGTCCCATTCGAGGACTTTGCCCGAATAGCAGGCTTCGCGTCCGAGGATCGCGGTGAAGGTCGCGTGTGCCCCGTATTCACCTTCGTTGTAGATATCGCCGCGCATTAGCGCTTCGATGAGATCGTGCTGCTCCTGTTGGTGACCGTTGACGTGTTCGCCTTTATACTTCCAGGCGTTGGGACCAAAGATCTCGCCGCTTGGATCGGCGGTACCTTTGGTGCCTTGCGCGAATTCGCCAACATGGCTCCAACCACCGGCGAGGTGCCGGCCCTGCGAGAACATTTTGGTGCCGTCTGCAAAGGTGTATTCACAGAACGTGTGATCGAAAATCTGGGACTTCGAGCCATCACCGTTCTCACGCTGTTGGTGGCCACCCATGCCATTGCACTTGACCGGGTAGGCGTCTTTGACCCAACAGCCGACGTCCAGGTTGTGGATGTGCTGTTCACAAATCTGATCGCCGCAGACCCAGTTGAAGTGGTACCAGTTGTTGGTCTGGAATTCCATCTCGTTCTGGTCGTCCTCTTTTTTTCGGTACCAGATTCCGTTGCCGTCCCAATACACTTGTTGTGAGATGACGTCACCGATGGCACCGTCCTGGATGCGGCTGATTGTTTCTTTGTAATCCGGCTGGTGGCGGCGTTGCAGTCCGATGGCGACCATCAAGTTTTTCTTCTTCGATTCCTCGACGCTCTTGAGGACACGGCGAACGCCAGGCGCATCGGTGGCGACGGGTTTTTCCATGAAAATATGCCGTCCCTTCTGGACCGCGTATTCGAATTGCTGCGGCTTGTAGCCTGGCGGGGTGGCGATCACGACGAGATCGCAATCGACGTCGATGGCGTTCTTGTAGCCGTCGAGGTCACTGAAAAATTGATCCTCGGGTACGTCAACTTTGTCGCCGTGCCGTTTGGTCAGTCGCTTGACGCAGTCGCGTGCCTTGCCGTCAAACGCGTCGTGGACGGCAACGAGTTTGACGTTGCCTTTGGTGTTCATGATCTGATCGGCAGCACCGGTGCCGCGACCACCGCACCCGATCAAGACAAAGCGGATAACGTCGTCACCGGCAGCGTGGGCGGCGGGCAGGGACATCGCGCTGAGTCCGGCACCCGCACCGAGGGCGGTCCCGGCCAGAAGCGTCGAATTTTGAAGGAACCCGCGACGTGTCGCGGCAGAATCAGCCGGCGAGGCTGGGATCGCGATCGAGGAGGCTTTCGTGAACTGCTGTGAATTTTCCATGGTGCTTTCATACGGTGGAGGAGGTGAGAAAACCGCCGAACGCCCGGAGATCTTCCTGTCACGCTCAATTATAGACCGAACCACACCGTTCAAACACCACGATTGGTGGGGGATTTCACCAAATCGGCCCGTAAAGTGGCAATCCATCGCGAAATTGGACACCTCCGATCAGAACACGCCCTCGGTGGGAACCGTCCTAAGAAGGTCCGGAAGTCCGGGTTATCCCGATTACCTGCTCTTTCGACACGAGTGACCCAACGTAGAAACAACAAATCGACAGAATTAGCTTTGCCGGTCAACGAATTTGCGTAGACTGGGTGGAACGTATCGCCCCTGCTCCGACGCCCTCGTTTTCCGTGGGGACGCGAAGTCGAAAACGCACTCGTCGAATCGTTCACGCATCCCTCGTCTTTTCCCAACGCATGCCCCCCCCCACGTTTGGAGGGCAAGCCTGCCATGAATTGCTCTCACTGGTTTCGCAGTGATTTTCTTGTCATTCGCATCTAATTTACGTTCACAGCGACTGGTGCCACTGATGCACACGGTCGTTCGCTGCGTTGGTTCAATGACCGGCAGCGTGCCTGCCGAAGTGACGACGTCGGTATCGCTGACGGTCGTCGTGTTGCTGCTCGGCGCCTCGGCAAGCTGCATTTCGGCAAGCTACGGACAGGGCCCGGGAACGTTGCCACCACCGGGTTTGCTGTAGGACGCCGAACCGTGGCCCGAACGACTTGATGGCATTCGACCCGACGCATTTTTGTTCCAAGATGAATCCAACACACCGGTGGTGATGCCGCGAATGTCGTTCGAAGAGATCGACCGACTGCGTAAACTCGATCGAGGTG
>JBDNIG010000393.1:0-11366 GCA_041688415.1 Rhodopirellula sp.
GCCCGAAAAGCCTTAAGTCCACGCCATTCCACCCTGACACCCTTTCTGCGTCGGGGACTGGTATGGATTTGAAGTTTTCATTGTCTTTCTGCTTCAGCATCGTTGTTGAGCAGGATAGTCACTCGGGCAGCGGTTTTGTAGCCACGCTCACCAGAGCGTGGGCGATTCAGCGACCCGGTCCGCCATCCGATTGGCCTGGAGGACTAAACGAGCTGAGGACTCATTTGTCCGAACCAAACCACCCAATGAGCTGTTGCCAGTCTTCGCTCGACGTCAGGATGTCTTGGGTGATCGCAATCATACCGACTTCGCCGACGAACCAGATCACTCCCTGGTCATCAACCGCCTGTACTTTAAAACAGGTAATCGGGCATCGCGACGCACTGCCGTCGACTTCGATTAACAACTCGTTCTGGCTGACCCAACCGGACTGCGCGATCGTTTGCATCGCACCGCCTTGATGAATCAGTCGCCAGGTGGTGAAGACGGCCCATGCATAGAGGATCGTCGCGATTAATGTTATCAGCGTGAATCCATTCCAACTGCCGTGATTCGCGACACACGCAACCAGTAATACGATGATCACGACAATCAGTTGAACCGTCAGTGACCATGCTTGCCTGCGGTTCTCAGGTGTATCGGTTGGTATCTGCAGCGTGACCTGACCGGCAAAGTCGACGGCGCCGGGCGGAGGAGATCCGAGCTTCGTCGCGGTGCCTCGGGGTTGCGGCGGCGCGTGCGTGAGTGCTTGACGCCGCCAATGCCGAATCAACGATTTCAACCGCTTCGGATCAAAGTCATCAAAGAGGCGTGTGGAAAGTGCGAGGTAGTGATAGGGGTCTTGGTTGAACTGCACACGAAGACCGGACTTCACGACTCGCGACTGTCGTATTGAACGAGCGGCAAACCAATGCTGCCGCAGCCCATCGTCGAACAGCATGCCCGCTTCGCTGACGGTTCCCCGAACTGTCCCCAATAGATCCGGCCGTTTGCGCAGAATTCTTCCCGCTCGCTTTCTCGCGAGCAATTGGTAGACGCCAATCGGCATTCCTATCAGGATCACCGCGATCGCCAAGAAAGCGGGGATTGTCCACGCATTGTTGTTGAATTCGGCCAATGCAGCCCCGATGGCTGCAATCCCGCTGAACATACAGACGGGAAGGACGACGACCATCAACCACCGCACCAAGCTGCGGTGCGGTAGCATCGCGGCAAAGTCCTGTGGCGTGATGACCCCACCGAACACAGTTTCAACGCTCGAAACAAGATCACCGGCGACGTGATCACCGTCAATCGGGCGACTGGATTGGTAAGGATTCAGCGGCAGCGTCATTGGCGTGCAATGACGTGTCTAAGCATCTGGCTCAGTCTTCGGTTTGGTCCGGGTACGATCCCAGAATGCGACCGCGAACAGGACGAAAATGGCCGCCGCCATGATCGCGGGCAACATCCAGAAGTCACGCCACTGCGCCATGGTCTCGGCTAAAATGCCGGGGTCGAGAGATTCGGGCAAATGGCGGGAAAACATCTGCGTGAACGATTGCAGAAACGATATCGGTTCGGATTGCCCCCGGGCCGCGCCGAGCGCCTCGACGTACTGGGGTGCCGTCGTGACTTGCTTACCGTATTCGCCCAACGTGAGATTCAGCGGAATGAATCCGAACAGCTCCCCACCCGCCATAATTCGGTATCCAAAAAACATCCCCACACCCTGGGTTAGAAACACGAGTAATCCCTGGGCTTGGCCACGGATTGCCTTGGGTGCCTTGGCATCGGTGTACATGAATCCGGTGACGAAGAAAAAATCGTAGCAGAGGCCGTGCAACGCCACCGCGAGCAGCAACATCCACGTTGTTTGATCGGTGGCACCGAACGCGAATAGAACGTAACGCAAGACCCAGCACGCCATGCCGATCAAGATCATGATCTTGACACCGAGTCGGCGGAAGAAAAACGGAATCAGCAGCATGAAGAAGAATTCTGACATCTGCCCGAGCGTCATCGTTGCCCCCGGTTCGATGAAACCGGATTGATTGAGATACGTCGCCGTCATCCCGTAGTAATATGCCGCTGGGATGCAGATCAGGGTCGAGCAAACCGCAAAGACGAAGAAGTTCCAGTTACCGAGTAGCTTGAAGGCGTCGACCATCAACAGGCTGCGAAGATCCATCGGCTGGCCCCGCAACGGTGGCGGTGTGTTGGGCAGGAAGAAGCACAGCACCCCGAGCGCCAGTGAACTGGCGGCACCGAGCCAGAAAATATTGTAGGACGCCGACCAACCGAGCACGCCGAGCGTCAGGCCCGCGGCGATCCAGCCAATCGTCCCCCACACGCGGATCTTGGGAAATTGATCCTGGCTGGGGATGTGCGTGAACGCGATCGTGTTTCCCAATCCGAGTGTCGGCATGTAGCAAAGCAGGTGCCCCAGGATCAACCACACGAGCATCTTGCCCGCGGTGTTCTCGGCTGATTGCATTTCCAGAAATGCTTTGGCGTCATAGGTGCCGCTGGCACGCATCTCGGCAGCGGACTGGGCCGCGAACGTGGACGCCGATTCCGCGAGTCCCGGAATGAACAACATGATCACGCCGCCCAAGAGCATCAATGCTCCCATGACTTTCTCGGAGGGGAAGAATCGGTCGGCGACCAAGCCGAGGAATAGCGGTGCAAAGATCGCGGCGATCGGCGCCGCTTCGTAAGCGCCGCCGATGAACGCACCGAGCAAATGCGTGTCCATGGCGGCACTGAGCGTGGCGAACCAAGATCCCCACGCAAAAAACTGCAGGAACATCATCGCCGACAGCAGAATCACGATCGTGGAAGGCGAAAGCGTGCTCAGCGGAGCACTACTCTCGGAGCCCGCATCTTCGGGGAGAGCCGAGCTATCAGCCGAATCATTCGGTGGGGTGGACATGGATGGATCGCGAGTACGGGAGGAGATAGGAAGCTAGACTGAATGATTTGCCGTAATGGACGTGGCTACACGTCCTCATCAGAAGGATCTTTCGCAAGATCCACTACATCGTCTGTCTGTGGGATCTTTAACAAGATCCACTGCATCGGTAAACCAAGCGACGTTCGTTGGCTCGACATTGTAGCACGTCGATCGCCCGCGTTGACTGCCCCTCTTTCTAGGCCGCCTTCTTGATTTCGGGATCGTCGTTGCCACGCGAAAATGGAAGGATGCGGATCTCCGCGTTCGACTGCCGTGCCGCACGTGCGCGATCGTATTCACGCTCCCTGTTGTAAATACGACAAACTTTCTCAATCACCCGCTGCTCACTGGGCAGGTGCTGCACGACGTGTCCGGTCGCTGCAAATTCGTCGATGATGGCGATCACTTTTCGACGTTCGACCCGATGTTCGATGCGCCGGATCAGGCATTGCGTTGGCACGCGAATGCCCGCCGCTAGCAGCGCATGGGAGCTTCCTTGGCGTGGTAGCTGCCGCTCACGGAAAATTTCGGCATCCTCGGCGGCGCGTTCAAGGACGCGAGCCCATCCGGTCACGCACACGCCGATGAGTTGCGACAAACAGTCTCGTGAAACTTCGTCCAAACCCGCGATTGGGTTCGCCCGCGCCGCTTTCAGGTCGAAATGGGTCAGCAACGTGTCGGAATGTTCATGGGCAACGCCCGCGGCGGTCAAAATCGCCTCACCCAACCACCCGGGGCCGTTGGACAGCTGAAACACGGTCCGGCTCGGCTCGCTCTGCCACTGGGCCAGCAGCGATCGGTACGACTTTGTGATGGACCATTCGATGGGGCGATGCAAAACTTGCTCAACTCGCGATTGCCGGGTATGAAGCGGCTGCATCGGATCGGTGAAATAGTGGCTGAGCACACCCGCGGCATGTGCCGCGTCGCTCCAGCGATCGGTACGCAGATATCGCTGGAGACGCTCGTACCATTGATGGGCGACTCGCGGAGCACCGCCCCAATAGCCATCGTCAACATGGACGACGTGATTGTGGAAGTCTCGAAATCGCAGGTCCGGATCTTTCGCGCCAGCCAGGTAGCGTTGGTGATGCCGCAGCAGGTGACCGACGAGTCGCTCGCCCGCCGTCGTGCGGACGAGCGGGAGGGCATCGATCGCAAAATGGTGGTGCGTGCTGCGGCAATGTGCCGCTCGCAAAATCGAAAGCAATCGCTGGGTTGACCAACGCATCATCACCTCACTCCTCATCGGGCTATGCCGCGTGACGGACGGTTGTTTGCTCCGCCTCAAACGCGACCGAGTATCTCAAAGCTGTCAGCGTAGCGGCAAGAGGAAAAAAGAACGGGGGCGAAAAAAGAATGGCGAAAGGGGCCACGGAGTGCCTGCTGACCCTGCATTTTCCCAAGCGACACATGGACGGGCTCCCATCCCTCAGTCCTTCAACAACAACGCTTCGCCCCGGTCCACCCACCCGGCCTCGCGTTGGTTCTTCCCGGGCCGATCCGTGTCTCCCAGGTCCTCACGAGCGTTGTCGGCCAGCGCCAATAGCCGCTTGATCACATCGGGATGTTGGTCGGCCACGTTGTGGTCTTCGTGAATGTCGGTTTCAAGATCAAACAGTTTCAGTGGCGTCTTTCCTTCCGGTTTGCCCCAATTTCTCTTTTTGGATTCCATGGCAACAAACAGCTTCCACTTGCCGCTGCGCACCGCTTGCAACTGATCCATCTGGTAATAGAAGTACGCCTCGTGCGGCGACACCGCGTCTTCTTCACCCGACAATAGCGGCCAGATATTCTTACCATCAATGATGCGATCTGTCGGTGCCTGGCCCCCGGCCAGAACCGCAAGTGTCGGCAACACATCGATCGTCCCCGTGACTTCGCCGCACGTCTGGTCTGCCGGAATCTTCCCCGGCCAGCGCACGATGCACGGCACACGCATTCCGCCTTCATCGGTTTGGCCTTTGCGTCCACGGAGCGGCAGGTTGCTGCCCTGCTTCTCACGCTTGGATCCGTTATCGGAAGTGAACCAAACCAACGTCTCCCGATCGATGTTCAACTCCTTCAGTTTTTTGAGAATCTCGTTTGTCGACCAGTCTACCTCTTCAACCCAGTCGCCATACGCGCCGTCTTTCGATTTTCCTTGGAACGGTGCACCGGGAAACAGGGGCAGGTGAACTGCTGTGTGCGGCAGGTATACAAAGAAGGGTTTATCCTGGTTCGACTCAATGAACTCGATCGCCTCATCGGTGTAGCGCGACGTGATCGTGTCTTGCGTCACCGGCGCTGAGATGACCGTTTCGTTTCGCAGCAACGGCAACGGTGGTCGGCCCTTGTCGCGGTCACGCGCCCCCATATCGTTGCTGTAGGGAATACCGAAATAGGAATCGAACCCCTGACGCGTCGGCAGAAAAGTCGGATGATCACCCAGATGCCACTTGCCGATACACGTCGTCGCGTAACCTTTTTGTTTCAGGACCTCCGCGATCGTCACTTCATCGGGATTCAGTCCCTTTTTCGCTTGCGGAAACAGCACGCAGCGGTCGTGTTCATCCACGTGCATGTTGACGCGCCGTGGATAGCACCCGGTCATCAAACTCGAACGCGACGGTGTGCAGACCGAGCAGGATGAATAATAATCCGTCATGCGAACGCCTTCCTGGGCCATTCGGTCCAGATTCGGAGTTCGATGCACGGTCGATCCAAAACACGCCAGGTCGCCGTAACCCATGTCGTCAACAAAGATGACGACGAAGTTTGGCGGTCGATCCTCCGACGCTACGAGTTGGGTGGAGAATCCCAGTGAGATTACGAACGAGAGTAAAAGAGTTTTATACATGCTTCCTTCCAACGGGTGCAAATGTTTTTTGCCAGCGTGCTATTGCTATTGGACAATCAAATACATTGTGTCGGACGGCAATTGGATTGGCAATCCGATTCGTGCGTCGCGGGCGGAGACGCCTGAACGAAGTGAGGTATGTTTCGCTCACATTACAAATCAGCAGACAATCGGTCGAGAATGTTCCGCGTGATTTTGACGACATTAGGATCATTGCCTGCGAGTCCGTGTGCCCAATCGGTCGTTCCGGCGCTGATCACCGTGCCGCCACGCGTGTAAATTCCCAGCACCGCGTTGCCGACGCGATCTTTCGGGAATCGGTCGTACCAGTAGCAATCGCCGGGTGCCCAGCGTGCTGGGCAAGTTCCCAGGATGGTGAACGACTCGGGCGTGCCATCGCGGTGAGTTGGAAAAGGTAGCCCGTCGACCCACTCGATTTCGCAGCCATCGCACTCGTAACCGACAATCGTGTGTTCGCCGCCGAAATGATCCTCCCGTTTCAGTGCCGTCCCCTCGAACAACCAGTGCTCGGGACGATGGACCTCGAAGGCGCCCGAACCCTCCATGAACTGCCCGTGGCTGCGGTGATAACCGCCCCACAGGAAACCGACTCCGGTGAGGTGATTTTCCGGGCGTCCGATCAAGTGATGACTCCACGCCGTGCTCAACAATCGATGATCGCCGGTGCGATACAGTGGGTCGCTGTTGAAGGATTGCTTCCAAGAAGTCAATGCGCGACCGTTGTCTTCGCTGCGGACTTGCCAACAACAGGTGTTGCCGCTCAGGAAAGCGACGTTACCGCCATCGGTAATGTATTGTTCAAGATGATCGCGCATGGGCGAGGACCAATATTCATCGTGACCGACACTGAGTACGAGATTGTAGTGACCGAGGATTTCGGGATGAAATTCAAGATCGCAATTCGACGCGTAGTCGAGTGCGTAACCGTTTTGCTCGGCCCATTTCACGAACGGCAACTCCCAATTATTGAAAAGCGACTGCAACGGGCGATCGAAGGAAACCCGGTGTCCTTGGAGCCCATCTCGGTCGTGGTAGGAATACAAGCTGTGCCCGCCCCAGTTGGTGTAGGCGTTGTACGTATTGGTTCCCAGTTCCAACAGAATCTTCGCGTTCTTTCCCGGTTCGGCGGACCGGACGATAAAGAACAGACTGCTGCGTTTGGGCTGGTCATCCGCGTTGAGCGTGAGTGTCGCCTCGTAGTACCCGCTGGCCCAATCCGGAGGGACGGTGATTGTCAGTGCGGCTGGCCAGTCGCATCCATGCGACGAGGCGAGATCGGGAATAGGGTGCGTGGCACAGGCGATCCGTGATTTTTCGAGCACTTTGGTGCGTTCGGCTCCCACCCGCTCAACCACCATGTCAAACGCCTTGCCGCTGGCCGAAACGTGAAAAGAGATTTCTTCGCCCGGCGCGACGCTGACTTGATTGGCATACCCCAGAATAAAGGGAGCAGCCGGCTGGACTTGCTCCGCCTCCGCCCGCGTCGCTGCCATCGCAGCAAGCATGCACAAGCCAGTGATCAAAGCGCTGAATTTCATAGCAAACATCTCGGTGGTTTCACGAAGTGGTTATGGTTGTCGGATTCCCTCACACGCACGATTGTATACGCTGCTGGTCCACATTCCCATTTCCGATCCGAAACCCAGGCGAAACCCAGGCCACCCAGGTTTTTGAACCAGCATTTTCTAAAATTGGGCATGATCATTGCGAGTGGGCTGGCACAGGTCACGCTGCGATCTGCTTAACCGGCACGGTTTACCAGTGAAGGCATACGAAACCGTATTTCTGGTGGATTTGGCGTCCGTTGGAGGGGCTTGATATGCCGAACAATGATCATTAGCCGGCGCGGTCAACCGAGTGGAGGACCCGGCGCCAGTCCGAAGAGGTCGGACCAGCGATCTGTCGTGGTGTGGGATTGCGACAATTTTCGTTGGAACGAAAGCTTCTCGATGTTGATATAGAAACGGCGGGACGTCGTCTGGGCACGTTGCTCCCGCCGTTTTTTCAACTTTTGCTAAATTCGTGATCCGTCGGTTGACGGATCCACGGATCAATCAGGCCGCCGGATTGAGGTACGACGACAAACGCTCGGCACGCGAAGGGCTCTGCAGTTTCGCCACGGCCTTGGCTTCGATTTGCCGCACGCGTTCGCGGGTGACCTTAAAAATGCGGCCGCATTCTTCGAGCGTGTAGCTGTATCCGTCAACGAGTCCGTATCGCAGGCGAATGATCTCCCGCTCGCGGAACGTCAACGTCTTGAGCAATTCGTCGATCTTACTTCGCAGCATGCCGCTGGCGGCCATCTGCACCGGGTTGTCGTTCTCGTTGTCTTGAACGAACTCGCCGAAGCTGCTGTCTTCGCCTTCCCCGACGGGGCGGTCCAAACTGACCGGGTGGCGACCGATGTCCATCACGCGGCGGACTTCCTCGATCGCGACCTCAGTCGCTTCCGCAATTTCTTCGTAGGTTGGCTCGCGACGCAGTGTTTGCGTGAGGCGTTTCTGTGCCTGGCGCAGTTTGCTGAGCACGTCGATCATGTGAACGGGAATCCGAATCGTGCGGGCTTGGTCGGCGATCGCACGCGTGATCGCTTGACGAATCCACCACGTCGCGTAGGTGCTGAATTTGAAACCGCGGCGATACTCGTATTTGTCGACCGCACGCATCAGCCCCGTGTTGCCCTCTTGAATCAGGTCCAAGAACGACAGCCCGCGATTGCGATATTTTTTGGCGATCGAAACCACGAGTCGCAAGTTACCCGCACTGAGTTCGCGTTTCGTCGCTTCGTATTGATCGAAGTATTTGCGGGTACGGACCATCCGGTTGTGCAAGCTGCGCGGGCTCTCCTGCGTCACGAGCATCAATTCTCGCAGTTCTTGACGCAAATCAGCGGCCTCGTCGCGGCTCAACGCATCCGTGCCCAGTGACGCCAGACGCTCGCGGATGTAGTTCATTCGCCCTGAAATCTTTTCGAGTTGGTGCAACAGCGGCGTGACGCGGCGGCTACGCAGGCTGAGCTCTTCGACCATTTCGAGACATTTACGACGCCGACGGAGAAAACGCTTGCGAATTTCGGCCTTGAGTCGCGGTGAAACGCTGCGGCGGACGAGAATCTCGAAATCAGATTGATTCTGAGCGATCAAGGGTTCGAGCGTCCGCAGGTTGTGCGGCATCCGCTGCGAAATCTGCTCTTTCGTCAACCGCTCGGTCAGCGAGACCTTGATCGTGCGGTCAAACGGCAACTCGCCCGTATGAACTTTCTGCAGCACCTCGACGGTCGCGCGGAGCGCGTAATCGCTTTCGAGCAACGAGCGGCGATATTGTTTGCGGGTAATTTCGATTTTCTTCGCCAGCGAAATTTCTTGCTCGCGGCTCAGCAAGGGAATCTCCGCCATTTGGCTCAGGTACATGCGAATCGGATCGTCGCAGGCCTTGGGCAAGTCCGACGGCGTGCCGAGCACGGGGCCGCCGGTGTCTTCGACGCCAGCCAAAGCGAGCGTGGCAACGCCAATCACGGCATCAGCATCGACTTCCACGTCGAGGTCCGCCGTGTCTTCGGCCGATGGCTCGAAAGTTTCATCGGAGCTCCGGCTCTCGCTATACAATTCGTCGCCGACCGAGCCTAAGATGTTCGGCATCGCAACTCGACGAGCTTGCTTGACAGCCGCCATCCGAGCGTGCTTTTCGGTCGCTTCAATCAGCGAGATGCCACGTCGTTCGAGGGCGGCCAACAGCGTGTTGAGCTTTTCTGGGTTGACATCTTCGTCGGGCAGATACGCGTTGACTTCATCGAAGGTCAGGTAACCGTCCTTGGCACCACGGGCGATGAGTTGCGAGAGGTCTTGGTCCATCAATTGCATGTTTCTAACTTCGTGTTAAAAGGGTCACGCCCCATCATGGGGCACCGAGCTTGGGTTGGAGTGCCGGATCGACGAGAGCGGGAACGCTCGCCGGACCCAACCAACTCAAGCTCAAAAGCGGGAGACTAAAAAAGAAAACGAGAAAAACGTTGCTGGCTAAAAACCTGGGGTTGATAGGAAAGGTCGCGGGCAGATGAGTTGTTAACGTGGAGTGTGTCGGATGCGTTCGGCGTCGATGATCGCTCGCAGCACCGCGAGCTCTTCGTCCTCGGCGAGCGTTGCCGATTCGAGCTGGATAATCTGACGTGACTTCTCCGCTTCAAATTCCCACTCGTGAAACCGAGTCAGGATCGCCGCGTATCGCTCGTGCGGACTTTCCGTTGATCGCTCACCGCGAAGATCGATGCGTTGTTGCATTGAAACGATCTGATGTTTGAGAAAGTCGTTTTCAATCAAGGTCAGCAACGAGTCCGCATTGAGATCGTGCCCGTTGAGGTCCAGCTCTTGATATGCGGAGAGCAGCATTTTAGCCGTCGTTGATTGCAGCCAGTCCGCATCGACCGCCTCGATCGCCATCGCGGCGACTTCGGGGCTTTCCAGCAACGTCTCGAACAGTTCGCGGTCGACGCCGGACAAAGTCGGGGAGTGTGATTGGTTGTTGCCGCGGGCCTGTCGTGACGATTGTCGAGGGCCAGTTGCAGGCGGCATGGACTCGTCGATACCGAACATCGCGGCGTCTTCCATCGCGGCGGTCGCAAACGGATCATCGACGGTGAAGCCAAAGCCCGCCTCACGACGCGCCGGCGCGCTCGCGATGGGTGCTGAGCGTAGGGCTTGTTGCTGTTGATAGCGAGCCTTTTTCGCTTCGCTCTCTTTCCTCGCGGCGCGGAGGGCATCCAACCGCCGTGACAAACGCTCGACGGGCAGGTCGAACGTGCGGCTGATCCGCATCAGCAGTTGATCGATTCGTAACGAGGCCCGATCGTCGCTCTGCGGGACTTTGACGAACAACGCCAGCAACGCTTCGATGGCCGAGGTCACCCGGTGCGTGTCCCGAGTCAAATCGCCACCGTCGATCAAACACGCGATCTTGTGGTCGATGGCATCGGGGGCCGCCGCGGCCAAGTCGAGCATGGCTGCCTTGGAATGAGAGGCGAGAAAATCGGCCGGATCAGCATTGTCGGGTAACGTGAGGATTCGCAGGTCCGCTTCCGCGGTCACAAACAGTTCGAGCACTTCTTCGGCTCGTCGCCGTCCCGCATCGTCGCCATCGAGCACCAGGACGACGCGTGGAGCGAACCGCTTGAGCACCCGCACGTGCTGCTGCGTCAACGCGGTGCCGAGAACGGCGACCGCATTTTCAATCCCCGCCATCCGCGCTGCTACGACGTCGGTGTAGCCTTCCATCACCAGCACTTCACCAGCGGTGCGAATCGCATCGCGAGCCAAGTCGAGCCCGTACAATTCCGAGGACTTGCGATACAGCAGAGTTTCGGGGCCGTTGAAATACTTCGCACCGGCAGTCGCGGTGCCGCCCGATGCCGCGACAATTCGTTCCGCAATGGCGGGAATGATCCGTCCGCCGAGCGAAATGACTTTGCCGTGCGAGTTGTTGATCGGAAACATCAACCGGCCGCGGAAAAAGTCGTAACAACCACTTGCACCGGAGCTGCTGCGGCCCGATGCGTTCCGCGATTTAGCGACACCGCCC
>JBDNIG010000394.1:0-8263 GCA_041688415.1 Rhodopirellula sp.
ACACTGTCGACCGACGGCTCCGCCCGTCGGAAGTAGAATTCGAAACGTCCTCCACCGAGCCAGTCTGCTCATGCTGGGGGGACTGTTTCTATCGCCACTGAGCCTGAGTTCCGCTCGCGCCGAAAGCTGGACCAATCTCGACGGGGATCGTACGATCCAAGCGAAAATGATTGGCATGTGGAACGATCAAGTCGTTTTGCAGCTCAATGATGGCCGCAGCATCAACGTGCCGATGGACAAGCTCATTGCCGCGAGCCGCATCCAGGCGGGCAAGATTGCTGAGCGGCTCAAGCAAGACCGCGAGGCGTTAACCAATGAGATCAAGAACGCCGCGGCGATCGAGGCCGCCTCGGCTCCCGACCCGCTGCCCACGCCACCGGCCGCACCAGCCTACCAACCACCGGTGGCCGATATGGCGCCCGACGAAGCCCTGGAATCCATTCGCGAACAGTTCCAAAACGGGCATCTCGTCGTTATCTACGACGCGTTGCCACCGGAGTACCGCCAAAAACTCGATGGCTTGGTTCGGTTGACTCTGACCAAACTCGATCCCAACTCGCTCGCCCAACCGCTCGAGCAACTCCATGGGCTCGCCGATCTCGTCGTCACTCGCCAAAACTGGATTTTGTCCGAGCCGCGACTGCGCGATCACACCGGCGGCAAAGGGGACCTCAACGCGACCGGCGAATTGATCAAAAAGTTTGTCTTGCCGGCAGCCGGATTAATCCGTACCGGACTTCCCGTCGACCAGACTGGTGTAAAAAAGATGAAAGAGATGAATTTTGGTGAGTGGTTGCACCAACGTGATGACGTTATCGCACCCTACGCGGCCCTGTTACTAGAAGACTACAGTTCGCCCAGCCCGCAGTGGAGCGTCGTCAAGACGAAAGACGAGACCGCCCTGCTGGAAAAACCCGGTGCGTCGAAGGCGAGGGGAGCGGGCGCGGCGGGGGAAGCTGCCTCGATGTACGGCGCGGATTTCCCAGGACAAAACAACCGCTCTGCAAATCCAACGGTGGCCTTCCAAAAAGTCGAGGGCTTCTGGATTCCCGCGGACGTCGCCGAAGGGTTTGACGCGTGGGTTCAAGAACAAACCGATGCGATGGAGAAATACAATGACGCCAGCATGAGTTTGTCGGATTGGCTAGGCGGGCAATCTGTCGCCGTGCCGAGCGTCGCGAGCACACCGCAACCAAACGAGCGTCGACGCAACTCGGAACCGAATCACTATGACGAATATGAGGACGAGCTCGATGATCAATACGACAACCCAGCTAATTTCGATGGCCCAGCCGACCCCTATGAATCCGCTGGTGCCTATGGGGAGCCAGAGGGATACGAATCGTTCGAGGGTGCGGGCGGTCGCAAACCGAGTAAACTAGAGCCGGTCGCAATCACACCCGCTATGATGGGGAGTATCCTGCAATCGGTGGGTGGTTTCCAGTCCATGTGTGGGCCACTCGAAGCCGCTACCGACGAGGCGAGTTTCCACACTGCCGCGGAACAGCTGATCGGTTCGATCCGGGGGCTCATGTCGCTCGTTGGCACTTGACGAGCCGCGAGAGAAGGAGAAGGAGAGGGGAGTGCTCCCGTTCTCAGAAAATTTGAAAAACGCCGACTCCCAAGATGGGCGTTTCGAGTAAATTGGGTAGTTGATCATCCCCTGCTTTGAGGAGCTTCACCGTGAATCGGATACTTGCTTGCTTTGCCGTTTGTCTATGCTCGTCGATTGTCGCCAACGCGCAGTTCGAAAAGTACAACCCGTACGCCCAGCCGAAAGAGCTGGAGGTTGCTGTCACGCCGGACGGCAAAGTGAATTGGCCGAAGTTTTTCAAATCGGCCGCTTTGAAAACCAAATTTGACGGCTATTTTAAAATCGGTGCCTGCCGAGGCACCAATCCCGTCATTAACGAACGGCTCCGTAAAAACGAAGTCGACATCAATAAACTACCCAAGACCACCGTCGAGGGGATCGCGTTGGGAACCCGGGGCGGCGCAATCCAACTGCGGGATCAGAGCGGCAACCTGTTCGCCTTGGTCACCCATCCAGCTGGCGTCTCGAACGTCAACGTCACCGGTACGATGCCCGCGAGCCACCTCAAGCGTGGCATGATCGTGCGGTTCCAGGCCAACGTCAACGAGCATGGCATCGGGGTCGAACCGCTCTCGTCCATGGACGTGCTCAGCGCCGGCGTCGAATTCACGCCCAAACCCGTCGAGACCGGTCGCATGCAGATGGTGGTCGGCACGATCTCGCGAATCCTCAACAGCGATCGTCTGCAGGTCACCGTACAACCCGGAAAACTGCATCGTTTGACGTTGATGATACACGATGACATCACGATCAACGTCAACGCGCGCCGGCCGGAACTGGTCGAAGCGGGCGACCTCGTCGAGGCTGAGGGCCACGTATACACGCCCCCCGGCAATGCGGTCTCAAAAACCATTTCCACTGTCAAGATGGACGTCACCAAACGCGATCCACGGGCCATGAGGAAGCAGGAAAATTTGGCTGCCGATACGACCAACTCCTAAGGATCACAGGAGCAATGAATGTCGTGGATCGCTCCACAATCCATTGCTCTGATCGCGACGTCCCGAGTGATAGTAGAATGACAGCGTACTCGACGCCGTCGCGAAAAACCTGCCGCATCGCATTGCTTTTGCCCCCTCCGGGGCTTGTGATTGGGTTGCGCCTTATACCTGAGGCTCACACCCTGCGGATTACCCATTTTCTTGATCCTGGAAGGATCGAAGCAATTAGCAGGTGGTGTGAGCGTAGCGAACACCACCTGCGCGATTAGCAAACCAATCAACGCAGGGTGCCGCGTGCTCAGGGCGTCAGCAGCACCACGGCGAGGTCGTCGGGTTTGCCGGGCGAGTCCGCGACGGCGCCGTTCATCCGTTGGCGGGCCAGAGACACGAGCGCGTTGATGCGGTCGAGCGGTTGGCCGAGTCGGGCCAGATCGCAGATTTCGCTGACGAGTAGGTTGTCGAACAGTCCGTCGCTGGCGAGCACGACCGTATCGCGAGGTGCCAAATGGATTGCCGGCCCGATTTCAATGTGCATCGTCCGCGCGCCGACCAGGTTCGAGACGATATGCCGTTCGTCGTGATGCATCGCATCTTCTTCGTTGAACAGGCCCGATTCGATCGCGTAGCCCACGGGTGAGTGCGATGTCGATTTCCACTTGACCACCCCACGGCCGCCGAGGAACAGGGCCATCGAATCACCGACTTGATACCCCCGAGCGATGCGGTTTTGCACTTCGACGACGCAGATCGTCGTGGCGGCACCGGTGCCCATGTCGAGAATCTCTTCGTTGGCCTTCTCAATTCCGTCCAAAATGGCGGGGCGGAGATCGGACGTCGATGAATGCGTCGCGAGGCTCTCGGCAAGGCACTGCACGGCGATCGCGGACGCCTTGTACCCGACCGGTGCTCCGCCAACACCGTCGGCAACCGCCATCACGATCCCACCGCCAGCCGTCGGAATGACAACGGCACTATCGTCGTTGGGCTCCTCTTTGCCTGGGCAAGTTCGGGAATACACCACAACATTGCCTGGCCAACCCGCGAATTGGATCCGCTGGGGCAGATCCATCTCACTCTCGAGAAAAAATCGCGGCGCAGCGCGGCCGCCGTAGATTTCGAGTGCGATCATTTCAGCGGTGGTGGTCATCGAATCGAGCACCCGAAGGTCGACCAAAAGAGGTTCGTAAACGGCAAACGCAAGACTTAAGTCTACCCCGACTTACGGTTGCGTTTCGCGAAACGACTGGCTTTTAAACGGGATTTTTCCCATGCCACCTCCATTTTTTCCGCATCGACAAACCGGTCACGAGATCGGATTGCAATCGATTTGCGGATAATCGCGATGACATCGGCGTGCACGCGCCGTCGCATCGCGGTCGCGCCGGGAAACGGCCATTCAAACGGATACTCCGGCCATTTCCCAGACAGCATCCGGTACGCGACCAATCCCAAAGAAAAAACGTCGCTTCGCTTGGAGGGTTTTCCCATCGCTTGCTCGGGGGCCATGTATCCAAGTGTTCCCGTGCCGGAACCGCTGATTGTTTTTTGGGCTACCTTGGCGATCCCGAAATCCCCCAGTCGCAGGCAATCGTTGTCGAACAGCAATACGTTTTCGGGTTTGATGTCACAGTGAATGACACCATGCTGGTGCGCGTAGGCGACGGCATTGAGTAATTGTGAGGTGAACTCAAAGGCGGTCTCAAAGCTCATTCGGTTCTTGAGCCGATCGTCGAGCGTGCGGTCGGCTAACGGTGTCACGATCACGAACCGACCGTCGATGAAACTGGCATCGCGGATGGGCAGGATATGCGGGTGTTCGAACCTCATGGTCAGTTTCGCTTCGCGTCGAAACGACGCGATCAATTCGTCCGAGACCCACTGCGCATTGGGGATTTTGAGTGCGACCTTGATTGACAGCAATGTATCCGTTGCGGCGTAAACGTCCGCGAACCCGCCCTGGCCGATGCGGCGGTCCAAGCGATATTTTCCAAGCCGCCCTTTGATCCGCAGCGGCAGCAGTGCGGTGCTGCGATTAGAAGAAAAAGACGCTTTTGACATATTGCTTTGAGATCAAGAGAATGCTGAAACGAGGTGGCCACGCCGTTCTCATCTTACGAACTCGCCCTTTCGATCGTGCACCGGGTGGTGAAGTCGCCTACCGCCATTTGACTCATATTCGTTGGCACTTGGTCTTCCGTAAAACGCACTCTCGGTTCCTCCTGTCATTCAGTCGGCAGCGACGGCGCCCATTGGGTTAGCGGCAGATTGATTTCTACTTGGTAGGCGAATCTCTCGTGACGTCGATTTAATTACTGACGAATCCGCCTGTAGCGGAAGTCGCCAAGACTTTCGGTTTCCAGCATTCCCGAAACTCTTGGCGAGTTTCGCTACGCAGTAATTAAATCGACGTCCCCCGAGACTCGGACGGATGTCTCGGGGGACGTCAGTTTCGAAGGATGATTGGTTATTCGGTGAGCCTTAACACCTGGGGTCTCTTCGTTCATTTTTGCGAGCTGATTCCTATCGCCAGCTGTTGTTCAATATATCGTTTGCAGATGTGGTAGTAGGCCGCCATCGAGTCGATATCGATCCACTCGTCAATGGCGTGTAAGTTGCCGACGAGCGGGCGGGAGAGATTTACCGGAATACCGTGGGTGCGAAAAAAACGACCGTCACTCCCACCGGACGCACGCCCCAGGACGACGTTCGTTCCAATTTCATGCTCGGTCGCTTGACAGAATAGCGGATCGGGATCGAGATCGGTCGGCGCTGCCGTCATCAGCGGTTCCAAGTCACAATCCGCGCCCACGACGCTGGCCACTTCCGCGAGAATTGACTCGACACTATGTGGCGGCGGAAAACGAATGTCGACCACCGCGGAGGCGCGAGAAGGAACGCGATTGATGGTCGTGTTCTCGCTTTCACACATCGTGATGCTGCAAGTTGGGAACCAATGATCGATATTCGGATCGAGTTTACCTTGCGGCCAGTACCGCGCGAAATGATCGATCAATCGATTCAGTCCCGGTAACAACCGCTCGATTGCATTCTCACCCAGCCAGGGTCGTGCCGCGTGAGCCTCGCGGCCATGTTGTACGAGGCGCGCATGCACCACGCCTTTTTCGGCAGTCGTGATCTCGCCCAGTGAACCACCGTCAGGGATGATGGCAATCCCGCAGCGTAAGCCAACGTCGTCAAGGAGAAACCGCACACCATCGACACCGCCGCGTTCCTCGTCCGATGTGATCGCCAGGCCCACGCTGGCGCCCGCGCCACGGCGGTGGATCACCCGCATCAATTCAATCATGATGGCAATCTGCCCTTTCATGTCACCGCTGCCCGGGCCGATGATCCTGCCATTTTCAACTTTCGAATGGTAGCAGTTCGGCTCGGAATGCTCGATCACGTCGACGTGTCCGCACAACAATATCTCCGGTGCATCGCAGCCGTCGGGGCGTACCACCAACGACTCGTGCCCATTCCGATCGAACGTATCGAGCCTCACGCCCGGCGACACGTCGAGATGATGGCGGAGGAATTCAAACGACTTCTGTCGCTCACCAGGACGACTCTCCGTGCTCGGAATCAAAATCAAATCGCGTGTCATCGACGTCAAACGCGATTTGAGATTCTCGTGTTTGTCAGTACCAGCCAAGTTAGTTCGCTTTCAATGATATTGATGGAGGAGAGTGATTGTCGTTGTGTGCGTAAGCGTAAGACAGGCTGTCGGTCCAACCATGAGGGGCTCGAAGCCCATCTTACGCTCAATCACGGTCGGCGATCCAACCACCTGGTAAGTCTTGTTCGGCCAGAGACAGGAACCGATGGCACTCCTCGGTATCTGTACCAATGCAGATGAACTGACCTTTGTGCACCAGTCCATCTTTGCCGAAATTGAAATTCAACGGTAGCACACCCGCGCATCGCCCCAGTTGAAACAGATGCTCTTTTGACGAAAATACTTGCAATAGCGCCGCAGCGGTGACTGGACGCGATAATCGCAAATTGCGTAACAGCCAGGCGCCCTCGGGATGGAAATGTTTCGCAAGCAACGACGGATAGGTCGCGCCAGTGACGCGCGCATTGATCTCGCAAACATACACGTCCCAATCGGATTTCGCTGCTCGCTGCACAACCAACCAATCGATACTCGCGGTGCCACGGTATCCGGTATCGTGCAGCCATCCGCCGACGATCTCCGCTTGACGCATCGTTTCTGCTCGCAGATCCGGTTGCTCGTTCATGTACGGTGGCGGTGATTCGTTCCCTTCGTGAACATGATGATCACTGAGAACTTGTTCGGTGATGTCAAAGGCATAAACCTGTTCTTCATCGAGAAACAGTTGAGTGCTGGGGCTCGAAATCTCGGTGATCCCCGAAACCCCGGGACTGAGCCAGCCTTGAACCAAGCAGGGCCCCTCGTGAAAAAAGTATTCGGGAATTGTCGTCAGCGGTTCCTGTTGATTCAGGTCATGTAGTTTCAACATCCCGACGCCGGATGCTCCCACCTGGGATCGCGCGACCGCAGCGGTATAGCCCTGGAACCGCAAACGTGCGACGCACGCGGCCAACTCGCTGGGTTGTTTCGCAATCTCGGTCGCGACGGTTGGCAAACCTTTCGCTATCAAAAACTGATGCAACAGCAGTTTGTTATTTCCGGCGTGACTGGCCCGCATCGATGAAATGGTCGGGCACCCAATTCGGTCGGCGATTTGCGACAGGACATCGTCGGTCACGTAGCCGTCGAGCCAACGAGCGAAGTTATCGTCGGCCGCCGCTGCGAGTGCGTGGCCCGCCGGTAAAATTTCACGCAGGGGTGCGTTGGGATGCCTTTCGAGCTGACGGCCAAGACCCAAGTAATCTTCGTGCGAAAGTACGCAGATTTCAGGCAGCGAGAGGCCGAGGTCTTGCTGCAAATAACGACACAAATCCGGATCGGGGCCACGCTCGACCACCAAGAGATTGCCCGGACCAGAAAACAACAAATCCAAAATTGGAATCAAGCGGTTACTGTACGAGTCCAGTTCGCCGATCTCCTCGCCAAGCACACGCGTTTGTTCCACATTACCGAAGAAAAGCGACAGTAGATTCGCGAAAAAGATAGTACGCCGAGGCCACAGCGGCGGCAGTTGCCCCTGGGTATCAATGAACTTTGGTCGGCGGCGTTTATCCGGTGGGTTCATTAACCGATGAACCTGGGTGGATCGAGTTGGTCGCGGCGGGGAACTCGACCAAAAACATCGATACTGGCGCAATCAACCAAATCGTTTGCGTAACCAGCGGCGATCAAATTTTGACCACCGCCCGTCATCGCCAAACGACGTGATAGCGACTCGGAATCGACAACCTTGTCGTGGCTCACGCAGTGCTGCCACGCGGCCAGCGCGATCGCCCCCGAATCGTTGACCAGTTCGATCGGCCCGTCATAGAAGCGGGGCGTGTCACTGAGTTTGCGGTGACAGACCGCGATCAATGCGCCCGCCAGCAGAACGTCTTCGCTCGTCACCGCACCATTCGTCCCTGCACAAACAATGCGGACCAAACCGGACGTCCGCGTCGGTTCGCTGCCCGCAACCTCTGAGTTTGCTAAACTCGCCAAGTCGGAACCGGATACTTCGGAAATGATCGCATCGGCCACCGCCGTCAGATTGGCAAAGCAGGCCAGCAACATCAGGTCGCAATCCGCTGCGGCATCAATAGCACGGGTGCCGTTGGTCGTCGTCATCAC
>JBDNIG010000395.1:0-16545 GCA_041688415.1 Rhodopirellula sp.
AGTCCGATGGGCGCGGTGAACTCCACCCCGGCACCCCACTGTTGGTATTGGCCGCTAGTCACGGAACTGATTAGGTTTTGATTGTAGGGTGCGCCGCTACTATTGCCGATCAGGTGATTGCCCAACCCGACCCAGCGATAGGTGCCGACAAAGTCGGCTTGTGGTTGCCGATTCAGTCGGGCGGCGACCAGTTCGAGTTCGCGGCGTTTGACGTTGTACTTCTGCCGCCGGACTTCGACCCGTCGTGTGAGGGCTTGGCCGAGGGCACTTTGCCAATCAAAGACGACTTTGGCATCGAGCGGGTCCGTCGTCGGTTTGAGCAGCGATCCATCGCTGGCGGGCATACCAATCAGGTACCGCAGTCGTTGTTCACGCTGATACAGCCCAGCATCTCCGGCGAGAGCGGATTGGACTTGGGCTTCGAACTCGTAGTACTGCGAGCGAGCTTGGGCTTCTTCGTCGCGACGTCCGGTACCAACTTCCAGTCGTACCTGTTGGTACTGGTACGTCTGCAGAGCCGATTCGCGTCCCTTCACGGTCGCTTCGAGGATGCGGTAGGAAGCGGCCAGTTCCCAGTAGGCTTGCTCGACATCCGAGACCATGGAGATCACGGCCGCTTCGAAATCTGCGAGCGCGACATCTTCATTGACCCGCGCGATCAACACGCCGTTGTAGGTACCAGCGATCGGGCTATTACCCACGATGCGGTTGTAGGTGGTGCCCGCCCCCTTCATCAACGGCTGCCGATATTCGGCTTCCATGAATCCGGTGAAGGCGCTGGGAAACAACTGCGTGTTGCGGCTGGGATCGTCCGTACGTGTGTAGGTCACATTGTTTCGCAGGGCGAATGTGGCCCCGGTCGCGGTTTTTTTCCGAATCTCGTTGTTGTAAGTTCCGAGCGTTTGATTGCTGTACGCGGGGAAGAAGGTGGTTACACCTCCACCACCACCGATCGCGGCTGGATTGATGTTACGGGGCGCGTCGACTTTATTCCAGAACAGTGACTGGGTGTACTGCGCGTCGAAGGCCGACAGTGCCGCTTCGACACCGAGTTGTGGGTTGGCGTGAGCGAGGCCGGGATCGTAGACCGTCCGCATCGCGGCGGGCTGGGTGACGATCGTCCCACCGATCGAGCGGAGGACGGGGCTGTTGGCGAGCGCCGTTCGAATCGCATCTTGAAGGGTAATCTCGACCGCTGGCAATTTCGATGGATCCTGCAACGTATTCGGGCTCGTTGCTGCCTCGGCGGCGGCGGTCTGTGGCGTTGCACATTCCTGGACCTCGGGATACTCGATTTTGAGTGCCGAGTGATCGTGATAGGACATCACGGTATCGTGCGGCCCATCGGGGATTTTTTGTGCGAGGCTACACCCCACGGTCGCGATCGTCGTGACACACCCACAGACAATTGCCGCCAACCGACGACGACGCCTGCGTGCGACAGCACGGGGCGTTTGTTCCACCTCGGCACCGGTTTTTCCGAGCCTGGAGGTGCGGCCGTTGCGAGCTTGAACGGGACGGTCGTAGTGAGGATGCCGATCCATGGCTGACTCAAACTTTCAAAAACTTTGACTTTGGTAAGGTCACTGCAACTCCGACCATTCGACATCCCTGTCGAATCGATCTTCGAGCGAGCGGGTGACAGGTCACGGCGGGCGGATGAGCCCGGCGTCGACAACTCCAACTCTTTTCAGACTTGATATCCGTCTACGGCAACGCGATGAACGTACCCGACACCACCGCGGCTTCGACGATAATTGCACGGCGTTCCAGTGGTGGTCGCTGCCAAAATTTCGGCACGGGCGATCCGGCTCGGAAGTAGCCTTTGCTGTACACGTTGTCGCACGGTGGTTGGACCGTGGCGAGGTACGGGAGCATCGGCATGGTGGCAAAGAATCGCGTGCCCGAAGCGAGTGGCTGGAAGCAACCCCACCGCTCATGGCCGTGCCGTTCGAGCATCCGGTCCTCAAAATACAATGGGTGCGAAAACGTGTTCGGTGCCGCCCACGGACGAATCAACTTAGGCCAAGCACCTTCCCCTGAAAATGCAAGCCGTTGACTACCGTTTTCGGGAAGCGCGATCATATTGAGTTCGTCACCCGCACTGACGGTTTCGGGAACCCGGCCATTGCCAATCGGTTTTTGGTCGATGGACACGGCTCGGATGGGTGGTAAAACAAAGCGTCCCTGTTCGACCTCCGGATACCGCGGTTTGATGAAGGGCGCGGCGAACACGCCCTCGTTTTCTTTGACGGCGGGGTCGACTTCATTTGCCTTGGGAGACATGGCGCTGTCTTCATCCGGGACATTCTTCAAACCCGCGCCCGTGTCCGGACGACTCAATGGTGCGTCGTCATTGAGGAGTTCGCTGAGCCGTTTTTTGCGTTTCTCATCCTCGCTGAGGCTGTCTTCGGCGTTAGCTTCCAGCTTTTCGTCCAGCTCGCGGCTAAGGTCGGAAACACTGTCGTTGTCCGCTGCGGGGCTCGCATTGTCGGCCGATTGATCCTGTTTGGGATCTTGTTCCGGCTCTTCGGCGGCGAGCATCATCGCAAACGAAGTCGACGGAGACCAACCGACAGTGATCTGCTGCGTTTTGACTTTGATCGGCCCATCATCGGCCCACACGAGGGTCGAATGGACGCCCGGCGTCGCGCCGATCGCGGCCAGGAAAACGACGAATCGACGGCCGAAAGCGGATCGGTTTGGCGAGCGAGTGACTGCCATGTGGCTCAGTGAAACGTCACCGAACCACCAGTCCCAGATTGGATTTGACATTGTGATGCGTCTTCCTTGCCGTGTCATGCGAATCGAAAAGCACATGCCGAGTTTCCCCGACAGCCGTTGTAATCGGCGTGACTCGCGCCCTAACTCAACGAACAACTCGCAAAACCGGATTTCCCGTTCGAACCCGTTGGGTGTAATCCGCACAAGCGTTACAACTTCTCCACTGGCGCCTGCAACCGTTCGTTCGCCGCCGTCCCTGCCACCTGCCGCTTTACGTCGTGTTCATCGAAGTCACCGACCCGCTCGACCGACGTTTGGACGCGTATCGCAACGTGCGGATGGGCGATCCCCGCGACGGGTTTATTGCCGAAGGTTCGCTCGTGGTGCGACGGCTTCTCCAAAGCGAAATACCGTTGCGATCGCTACTGCTTCACACCGGCCAAGAGCACAAGTACGCGGACCACGTTGCCCCGACGACGCCGGTTTTTGTCGTCCAACCTGGGATCGGCCAACAGATTGCCGGTTACGATTTCCACCGCGGAGTGCTGGCCCATGGCGAATGCCCCGCCATGCGGAGGTGCGAGGAATTGACGCACCGGCGCCCGCGATTGGCACTTGCGCTGATCGGGATCAGCGATCCGGAAAACGTCGGCAGCCTGCTCCGTTCGGCAGCCGCTTTAGGCGTCCACGACATTCTACTCGGACCGAACACGATCACGCCCTACGCTCGCCGCGTGATCCGGGTCAGCATGGCGTCCGTGTTCCATCATCGGTTCTATCGATTGGATCAACCCCGCGAGCAGATTGCCCAGTTGCAGGCACGGGGTATCCGATTCGCTGCCACGACGCTCACCAAGGATGCCATCGAAATCGATCGGCTCGGTGGACAACTTGCCGATCGTGGCACGGTGTTGGTCGTTGGTAATGAAGCCAGCGGACTCGATGAAGAGGTGCAAAACGTTTGCCGTGTTCGCACCACACTCCCAATGCACGACACGACCGATAGCTTGAATGTGGGCGTCGCCGGCGCGATTTTTTTGTACGAAATGAATAAACAAATTCGATGAGCCAGCACCTGCTCGATGCGTTGTTGGAGAACGCCCGCCATCAACCCGACGCGATCGCGTTGTGCTCTCCGGGACAGTCACCCCGATCATGGGCTCAGCTCGTGGGGGAGGTGAACCATACGCGTCGCCAGATCTCAGATTTCACAAAAGAATCATCGCCGCGCGGCGTGCGAGATCGCTCAACCAGCGGCATCCGCATCGTGCATGAAAGTCGCAACACGGCGACCGACGTTTTGATCGCACTGGGATGCATTGCCGCCGCGGCAACCGAAATTCCCATCGACTCGCGACTGCCCCTCGCCATGCGACAGAAAATCATCGATCGCAGTGGCGGAATTTTTTGGGACAGGACCGATGACAACGGACTCGACATCACGATGGATTTCGACGCGTCGCTTCATCAACTCGAATGTTGCGCTCGCCACGTTGACATTCATCAACCCAGTCTTGTGTTGTGGACCAGTGGCACGACCGACCAACCGCGTGGCGTGGTGTTGTCGCAGCACAACCTGACGTCCAATGCTCGCGCAAAGCTTCGCGCCGTCCCGCAATCTCGCGACGATATGCGGCTGACGCTGTTGTCGCTCGCCCACGCGTACGCGCGAACCTGCGACATGGGAACGTGGCTGCTGTCGGGGTGCTCGTGGACGCTCGACTACGGCAAACGTGGACTCGATCGAATCGATATCGCACACCCGCCGACGATGATCAACTGTGTCCCGGTTCTGGCGCGCGAGATTGCCGCGCGTCTCGAAGCGGTCGATCACGCACTGGATCGTCTCGCCGTACTCGGATGCGGCGGCGCGGCGATGGCTCCTGAACTGTTCAACAGGTTGCGGCAGCGTGGTGTCGAGGTGATTCAAGGATACGGATGCACCGAGACGTCGCCGGTCATCTGCAGTTCGTCCCCCGGCGAAACGGCGGAGGGACTGGTGGGATTGCCCGTCGACGGATGTGAGATCCGCATCGAAGATCGCCGTCTGTTCGTTCGCGGGCCCAACGTGATGCTGGGTTACCTCGATGATCTCGATGATCTCAATGCGACCGCGACCAAGATCGACGACGACGGCTGGCTCGATACGGGAGACCTCGTCGAGCAACAGCCGGACGGACAATTACGAATTCTCGGTCGGGCTGATGACGTGATCGTGCTGGACAATGGATTCAAGCTGCATCCGCTGGCGATTGAACAAGAGATTCTGCGGCGACATCCGTGCGAATATGCCGTCGTGTTGACCGTGAATCAACGACTCATTGTCGCTGTGCAGACCGCAGCGTTCGACCGCGAGGCGTTCACGCTCACAATCGAGCCGCTCCTGCCACGGAACACTTCGGTCCAGTTGGAACGTCTCGTTCCGCCATTGTCGCTCGGACGCGGCGAGTTGACAGCCAAGAAAACGCCTCGTCGTCATGCGATTCGCGAGCGATTCATCAACGACGATCTCGTTGAGTGAATTTATTTCAGGAAATCGCCATCGGCTTGGTTAGAGCCCGACAAAGGGAACGGGGACGAGGAACGCGTGCTGACGGACCCACGTATCGACACCGTCCCAACTCGTGTATTGACTGGCACCGAGGACGACGAGGTAAACCACCACGATCGCCGGAGCCACGGCTGGCACGCCGATCTTCGCGTCCTGCGGCGAATGCAGAACGGAGGATGATTGATCGATCGTGCCAGCCCAACTCATCAGGAAACCTATTTCGGGATCACGGCTGAGACTCCCGGTGGCTCGACGGATCGTTCCGCGGCGCGGGAGCCTCATCGAAATTATCGAGCGAATCGTCGTTCAACTGACCGGCTCGACCTCGGCATCGACCGCAATGCTCACGCGTCTTTGATCCAAGCGTCCGATCGTTTTTTCGACCAGGTGCAGCAGTTTGTCGGCGGCGCCTTCGAAGGCGTCCCGAACCGTGGTGCTGTGGTGACGCACCGAAATCGGTTTGAGACCTCGCAAGCGAGCCTCCATCACACACCGTTTATCAAGATCCTCATTGTGCCCGACGTGCTTGTCGTGAGCATGCTCCTCGGCCAAAAACACTTCGACGCGCGTGATCCGCCGCTCGTAACGCTCCAACGCGTTCTCGACGGATTCCTGCACGTGAGCGTAGAGCGCTTCGCCGCCTCGGATGTGGTTGTCGGTGTGAGTTTGAATCTGCATTTGGTCATCCTTTCACGAGTGATGATGGAGTGGGCGACATGCCGCACCCGCATCGATTATAGTGCAAACGCCACACCGCAGATTCCCTTTGCGTTAAAATGCAGCCCGATCGCGACAGCCTGTCGCATCCCCCCAAATCGGATTAAGAACCATGCAGTCCACGTACTCAGGAGGTGTTTTTACCGACACGCTTCCCGACGGACGGGCCGGTGGGGAGGTCGAGCTTTTGCCAGCGGGGATCGCAATCCGTTGCCCCGCTGGTGAGTCGTTCGTGATCCCGTACCGGGAATGCCAGGTTGAAATGGGCGGTTATCACGGCAAGATGATTTTTTGCCGCAATCCCGATCGCAGCCTGACGATTTTTTCAGGCGACCCCAAATTTCGCCGTGATCTATCGCTCGCCGCCGCGGGCACGCTCGACGAGCAATTGAAAATGGGCCACCGGCAACGCCGCCGCGAGTCACGTCGCAGCATGTTCTATGCGGCGGCGTTCCTGATCGCCACGGTGGTGTTCATCGTCGGCGGATACTTCGGCATCCGCGGTGCCGCCAAAACCGCCGTCGTGGCGCTGCCAACGAGTATCGATGTCCAAATCGGTAACGCCGCGATGAAGTCGATGGACTTGGAAGGGCCTCGCGTCAACGACAAAGTCGTCGTGGGGGCGATCCAGAAAATCGTTGATCGTCTGACCCCCGAGGCCGCCGTCACGGGGATGCAGTTTCAAGTACACGTCGTCGATTCGCCCATGGTCAACGCGTTTGCGTTACCAGGCGGCAATATCGTCATCTATACGGGGTTGATACGCAGCGCCGAGACGCCCGAACAGGTTGCCGCGGTGCTCGCGCATGAGATGTCGCACGTCACGCTGCGACACGGTCTGCAGCGGATCGGTCAATCGCTAGGTGTCTGGGCGGGGTTATCGCTGTTGATTGGCGATGTCAGTGGGTTGTTGGGCGCGGGCGTCGATCTTTTCCAGACCGCGTCGATCAATCACTACTCGCGCGAACACGAAAACGAAGCGGATCAGGAGGGCGTTCGCATGCTCGACGCAGCCGACATCGACCCGGCCGCGATGCCACAGTTTTTTTCCATTATGGTCAAGGAGCAGGGAGATCTGCCGGGAATTTTCTCGTGGATCAGCACACACCCGGATGAGGCGTCTAGAATAGCCCACGTTGACGCCATGATCGCGAAGCTACCACCGCATGAGTACCGCCCAATCGACATCGACTGGGGCGACGTCCAAGCACATCTTCCCAACCTTCCCATCAATCAACCGCAGGACGAATGATGCAAGCCGAAATTCATGACCGTCCGTCATTTGCCAACATTCGCGTGTACTTGGAACCCGGTGAAGAGATCGTTGCCGAAGCCGATGCCATGGCCAGCATGAGTTCGTCAATCGAAATGAAGACGCAGTGGAGCGGCGGTTTTATCAACGGCGTGCTGAAACGACTCTTTGGCGGCGAGTCGATGTTCGTCAACAGGTTTTCAACGAGCAGCGGTGGTGACATTGTGCTCACTCAACCTTTCCCCGGGGATATGCAGTGCCTCGAACTCAACGGCAACACCATGTTTCTGCAACCGGGCGCGTTCATCGCCTGCGAATCGGGCGTGAAGTTGGGCTTGGGTTGGGCAGGGTTTCGCATGTTCATCGCACGCGAGGGACTGTTTCGGCTCAAGGTCAGCGGCACGGGCCGCATTTGGTTTGGTGCCTACGGAGGCATTTTTCAGCGTGAAATCGACAGCGAATATATTGTCGACACCGGGCACCTCGTCGCCTACGAACCGACCATCGGTATTCGCATCGCCATGGCCGGCGGTCTGTTTTCGAGCTTCTTCAGCGGCGAGGGATTGGTCACGCGAGTGTCCGGCCCGGGGCGCATCTATATGCAGTCGCGATCGTTTGACGGTTTAGCGGCGTGGACCAATTCGCATCTCTACTGAGTCATCATGCAACATCAACTACTCGCCCAACCGGCGATGTCCATCGCCAAACTGACTCTGCAGGCCGGTGAATCGATCACGTGCGAAGTCGGCGCCATGATCGCGATGACCAGCGACTTCAGCGTCGAGACGACCTCGCGCAACAAAGGCGGGGGAGGTGGCGGTCTCGCCAAAGGACTCAAACGCATGTTCGCGGGAGAGAACTTTTTCCTGAATCATTTCACCGCCACCGCAGCCGATCAAACGCTCATGATCGGTCCCGGACTGTTGGGTGATATCATGCACTACCCACTCTCGGGCAGCACGCTGATTGTGCAAGGATCGAGTTGGTTGGCGTCGGCTGTTGGGATCGAAATCGATGCAACGTGGCAAGGTTTCGGCAAGGCCCTGTTCAGTGGCGAGGGCATGTTTTGGGTCAAGTGCAGCGGTAGCGGCGACTTGTTCCTCAATAGCTTTGGATCGATCTATGAAGTCAACGTCAACGGCGAGTACGTGGTCGATACCGGCCACATCGTCGCCTTTGACGACACATTGCAATTTCGCGTTGGCAAAGCGGGCACCAGTCTCATCGGCAGCTTTTTCGGCGGCGAGGGGCTGGTTTGCAAATTCAGCGGTCAAGGAAAACTGTATTGCCAAAGCCACAATCCTCCCGGCTTCGGCAAATTGCTCGGACCCAAACTCAAGGCACGATAAAGCACCATGATCAGTATCGCCTGCCCGCAGTGCCAGAAACGCTACCGCTTGGAAGACAAATTTGCTGGCAAACGTGCCAAGTGCAAAGAGTGCGGCCAGGTGATGGAGATCAACGCATCTTCGTCATCGAACTCGCAGGGGGCGCCACCGCCCACGGCCCAGCTCAACCCTGCTGGCTCGCCTGGACCGTCCGCGCCACCACCACTGCGGCCCGCCGCAAAACCCCCGTCGCGGCCCGCCGCAGAACCAGCTCCGACTACCACTGCCCCACGTGCGGCCGATACTCCTCCTCCGGTGCGGCCCGCCGCCAATTTACCTCGCGGTGCTGCTGGAAATCCCGCTGGTCGTCGCGGTGAGGCCGCACCCACATTGCGAGGGACCACCAGTCACTTGCAATACGAGATCAGCCAACGTCCCGATTTCTCGATCGTCAACGTGCAGATACCGCAGGGACGTCAACTGTTTGCCGAACCGTCGGCGATGGTTTCGATGACTCCGTCGGTACACTTGGAAGCCGGATTCAAAGGCGGGATGGGGAAGACGTTCGGCCGCCTGCTCGGTGGCGAGAGTTTGATCATCAACACCTTCACGGCTCAGGATGGCCCCGGTGAAGTGATGTTCGCCGGCGGTGCGGCGGGCGATGTTGCCTATCACCGCCTCGAAGGCAACACGCTGTACCTGCAGCGGGGCGCCTACATGCTCAATAGCGAGGGCGTCGAGGTGTCCGGAAAGTGGCAGGGAGCCAAGGGATTTTTTAGTGGCGAGGGACTCGTACTACTCAAGGCCACCGGCACCGGTGATATCTTCTTCAACTCCTACGGCGCCATTATTCCGATCGATGTAACGGACGGCTTCATCGTCGACACCGGCTACATTGTCGCTTTTGAAGAATCGCTGCAGTACCGCGTCACGGTCCTGCCGGGGCTGCGGACGGCGGGCAAGATCAAATCATTTTTCTTCGGCGGCGAAGGTCTCGTGTGTCAGTTCGCGGGCACCGGCCGGGTTTGGGTTCAAACCCGCCAAGTCAAATCGTTCCTGTCCTGGGTGCACGCTTTCCGCCCCGCCAAGAGCAACTGATACGGCGACTAAACCTGCCATGCAACGGTTGCTGCCGGAGATCGGATCATTCATTGGACGATGAGAACAATCGGCTGGGTTTGATGTCGGGGGATTTTCCGGGCACACTATTTCCGGGGTTTCGCTGCTGCAATTAGCGCATCGAGTTCTAAAACGTGATCGTATGGCGCGCGTTTTCGCTGGTATTTATTCGAGATGAGTTCGCGCAGTGTCTCGAGATCATCCAGTGGAATGACCGGAAACTCGGTCCATTCCGTTTCTGTTTTGAGTCGGGATCGCAGCTTCCATTTACCGGCGTGCCGCGTTGCGGTGACCAGGCGAGTCTCTCCCTCTTCGGTGTTCTCACGCCATTCGTGTTTCTTCATGATTCACGTAGCCTGAGTGACGCGACTTAGGAGTTTTGATGCAGTGTTGAAATGGATAGGCGACCCGTCTGTTGGAGTCTAGAAACGAACCTTGATCTCGAATCCGCAATACTCGTCGCTGTAGCGAAAAAGCATACCACTGAACGGTTTCAAAAGCGAGGTCTGTGCCTCCAAGCCGGGGGTATGCGATAGGGGCATCGGTTTCGACTCGAACAACTGATAATTCATCGGCTGATCCTGCATCCGTTCTTCCGGCGGTAATTTCAGAACGCTTTGTCGGCGCAGCGCGCGGGCCATCACGTCGTATCTCGCAGGATGCGTGCGCCACCCGGGAGACATCTTGGACAAGCACCCGTCGCACGTCGCCAGCACGCCGAGCGGAGTGGCTGGATCAACAAACCGCTCCCATACCACCGGAAACGCCGATGGCAAATCCAATTGCCCGGCGGCATTCTGGTCCAGCTTGCGCCCCTTGCTGTTCTCAGGGTGGTGACGGATCGTCTTTCGTGACCATTACTTTTTTCAGGATGATTCGCGAAGGTTGTAGCATGGCTAGCTTCGAACCTGGTATCGGTTTGATGCCAGTTTTCGTCGCTCCCTCCTGCATATCCTTGTCCAAGAACAAATGCGTGTACCCCAATGTGTTACCGACTTCATCGTAGAACGTCACAATCACTTTGCCATCTCTCGACCCGTAACCGGTGCCCTGGCAGAGGAACGAATATCTGGATTCGTCATCGATAGCAAAATAGGAACTTCGGGAAGCGCTGCCACACTTCATGACCGTGCGTTTGTCCGGGGTCCGAAAAAGGCGGCCTTCCGAACCCGGGTGCCACCCGCCGGCATTGAAGTCACCGTATCGAAAGTCTGGGTTGCAGTTGACCGTTCCCTCAGCTGTTTCCGGTTCAAGTTTTATACTTTTGACGAACAGCTTTCGATCTCGTGGAGACAGGCTCAGTTGCAGCGTGTCTGCGTTGGGAGGCGAGTAGAACACGAGAACGTAGTCGCGAAATTCCCGGGACACAATATTGATGCCGGATGTTTCCATCTTGATGGTTCCGTAGAGCAGGAAGGTCGTTTTCTTTCCTGAACTATCGGAAAAATCCATCTCACATTCGGCAAAGCTGCGACCATAGTTCTTGGACGCAATTTCAGCGATGCGGTCGTTCGTTTCGATTGTATCCGTATCGTCGATAGCCGCGCCGAGGGTGAGTATGTATTTCGTCAGCGGCTGCACGGCGATCGGCTTGAATGCCTGCGTAGACACTTTGCCATCGACGATCAGGCAGCTTTGATCGCGGGCGGTACCCCATGTCACTGCGCCGGCAGTTTGTTCGAGGTGAGTGGCATCATCGTCGTTGTCGAACGTGATGTCCAGAAGGCTTTGAGCGTTGGCCGATGCTGTCGCCAGTAGCAAAGACAATCCAGCGAGAACTTTGATAGACGTCATAGGGGATTTCTCGGGAATTTGTTTTAAAAAAGAGCGAATGGGATAGTGGGTAGTGGACGAGGCAACGAGTCCTTTCGCCTTCGTCAATCGCAGGGACTCGTCGCCTCGTCCACTACGAACAAACACTGATTCACTCGCCAATGATTATCGGGCGGCGCAGCAAGGTGTGAGCGTTGAAGATACTTCGGCCGTCGAAGGTGCTCTCCTCACGCTGGGCCGTCTGTGGGTTGACGACGCGGCAGAACTTGCCGTCGAGATCCACCTCTCCGGAATCCGCCCCCAGATCGCGGAGCGGCACGGCGAGCAGGGCGGACCAACGGCCATTCTCACTGAGGTAGCGAACCTCAGTCTCGTTGGACCAGTCGCGATTGGTGTCCCAGTTCTTGAGTCGATACGTGCCGCCGTCTGCACCGAGCGCGAAGTAGTAAGTGTCTGAGCCAGAACGCAGGACGATTTCCACGCGGTCATCGGTGGGGAATCTGTCGGTGCTCGATGGCGGTTCGGTCGCCTCGTGAAGGTCGTTGAAGGCGTCGATTTTGAAGTACAGACTGTCACTGTCTCGCATCATGGAGACGGTTGTTTTATGAATCGGTTGCTGGTCATTTGGAATCGGCTGCCAGTTAGCGATTGGAGTGAAATCGCCGATCTCGTAAGCCTTGTACCAGTGAGGCGATTCGTACTGGCTCCATTGTTGAGTCGATTCCGTCACGTAGGGAACGGGCAGCCGATTCAGCTCTGCCGCGAACCCATCGAAACTCGCGAGTGTGCGCTGGATCAGCGTGCGAGATCTCGAATCGGTTGCGATGCTCTGCGCGTCCTCAAGCAAACCTCGGGCGAGTTTTTCCAACCCCGGATCGACGATGAATTTCTGAAACAGCTCCTTCGATGCGGTGTGGCAGTTGACGGGGGTTGGGTTCTCGGGATCGTGCCAGGAATCGTTGATCAACTGGTAGAACTCCTGCATCGGGGGTGCAGCATCCCGGTACGTCCGCTTGATGTACTCTTGCCGCAGGGCCGCCGGATCTTGAGTGGGATCCCACTGCAGTTTGGCGACAATCCACTTCTCGACGCCGTCGACGTCCCAACGGTTGAGCGCGCCGGTATCGCCGGGGTAGCCTTCACTATGCGCGTGGATTCCGCCCATTTCAGCGAGCGCTTTGTAATCGGGGCCAGCGGTATCGGCCATCGCGTTGAATCCACTGGTGTAGTAGTAACCAAAGAAACCAAACTTCACATCCTGTTCGTCGCTCCATTGCCGCATGCGTCTTTTCCAAACGGCACCTCGTTCACTTTTCTGCTGGAGAATCGGATAGCGTTCGTCTTTCGTTGGATACGCCGCAAAGTGCGGTACGATCGCGGGATGAAGTTTCACCTTCGGTGGCTCGGACGTGAAAATGTAGGCGTGCGTGTGAAGTTTCAGCTTGGGATGATCTTTGACCAAGTTCTCAGCCATCTTGTTCAGCATCATGTAGTTGCGAGTCGAAAAGAACAGTTGATCCTTCACACTGTTGGTCGACGTGGGCGCGAGCTGGGTACCATCGGCCAGCTCAATTGGCTTCATACATTCTTTGCAGTTGCACACTTCCCAATTGTCGCCAATTCGAGAGATCAGGAATTCGAGTGGCATGCCAGCACACTGTCGAGCATCTCACGTGCGGTGTCGGCCATGATTCGAGGGACGTCCGGATGGGTATAACACGGCTGCCGCCACTTGTTGCGCATGCGGTTGCCCGCGACGAGCGGATAAAGCGTTTCGTCTTCCTGTTCCAGCCCCAGGAACGACCAGATGTACCCACCTCCGGCACCGATGAGGGCTCCGCACCGCCATTGTAGCCAGGGGAAGCCTTTGCCCAGCATGATCGGTGAGTTTCCGCCGTTGCGTGCGATCCATTGCTGACTCAGCACCGGATTGGGATCGTTGCCGGAGAATTGCAGTTGCCGAGTTCGGAAGGCCGGACGCGAACGAACGTCGGTGTTGCTGAAGTGGATGCTGGGTTGTTTGGAAAAAACCGCGACGAACTCTGGATGAGGCCGCGGCCAGATGATATCGGTGTTCTTTTCAAGCAGCGCGTAGACTCCAAACAACGTGCCGCGAGGATGACTTCCGAACACATGAATGTTGTTACCATTGCGGCGGATCGCGTAGCCTTCGGACTCGGCCAGAAACTCCAAGTCGTCCAGGTAGGCTGTCGCCCAATCCGCGCCCAGCAGGATTTTGGTGTTGTCGCTGGTCGAGGGCTTTGCCAGCACGGGAAGTCGCTGGCCGGTGATCTGGCCAATCCAGTGCTGTAGCTCTCGGGCAGCGTACTCTTCCCTGGCATCACACCGAGCGCTCAAGATGATCTCGCCTGGAAATCGCTGACCCTCGGCGATGGCAACATCGCTGGCAACGGGTGTGGCTGCCGACGCTGCCGTGGCGGGCGTTTCGTCTTCCACACGACGCAGCCCGACCGAGTTGATCGTTGTCGTGCGGTAGGATGGAATATGGTCGAATCTGGTTTGATAGAGTAGCCGCAGGTAGCGTGCCGTTTCCGGGGTTCCGAATTCGCTGAGCCTGTTGTACCGACTTGGTGCGAGCATATGCATGTCAGAGTCGTATGTCAGCACGTATGATGGCATGGTTGAGCCGCGCTCGAATCGGTAGCGAGTACTGCCTTCGACCGGTAACCGGTCGGTCAGCGCGTAGCCGTTGTGCTGAACAATCAGCACGGTCTTGCCGTCGATCTGCTCGAAGGTTGTGTTGTTGTGTTCGGACCAGCCGGAATAGTTGCCGGCACCTTCGCTGAAATCACCGTTCACCAGCAACCCTTCGGGAACGATCTGATGCAGCTTGACGTCGCTGACCCTTGGCTGCTGCCCGTCGCAGCGGACGGCGAATTCGAGCGTTTCGGCACCAGGCGGCGAGCGAAACGCATGCGTGTAGTCAGACTTGTCCGAAACAATTTTCTGCCATTCCGCTTCGTAGCAGCCCGCATGAGGAACCTCGCCGCGCCGATCAACGGCCCGCAGCAGCCAGTCGGCCTGATCGTTGACGTCCTGCGCCTTGAATTCCAGCCGGTAGCACGTGGCGGATTCGACCGGCAGCCGCGCCACAACAACCTCGCCCGCTTTCGCCATTGCAGTCGGTAGTAACAGCAGTAGCAAGACGCCGAATCGACGGACAATGGAAGTAGAACGGTGGTGTGTTATCATGACTTCACGCTTTGTTGTTCCGGTCTCACGCATAATGATCCGATCGCACTGGGCTGATGGTGTTCATGAACTTCATTCTAACTCGCCGAGCAGCAGCGCCGTGAATCGGTGGATGGCCTCAGATTCCATCACTTGATCAGTAAAGCCTGGCTATCTTCCTGTCCATTTGCGGCGTCGGTTTCGGACAGGAAGATGGGTGACAGGAAGATGCTTTGACATGGATCGTCTTGAAGGCGACTTCCGGGACTCCTTGACCTATTTAGCACCGAGCGAAAGGTAGGCGTAGAGATCGCGGATCTGTTCGTCACTGAACTCCTTGAGTAAATCGGAAGGCATCAGCGAGGTCGGCAATGCCTGTAACGTTTCGATCTCGTCGCGCGGGATCGTCGTGTTTTGGTTGTCAGCATTGCGTAGTGTCACCGTGGTCGGTGTTTGGTCGGCGATGATCCCATTGATCGCACGGCCATCCTCGGTCAGCGCCACATAGGACTGGTACCCTTCGCGAATCTCCAGATTGGGTAACACGATCGAATCGACCCAAAAACCGATCCTCCCCCGTTCGTACCCGTCTAGCGGCGGCCCGATCTTGCCACCCTCCCCAAACAATTCGTGGCAAACACCACACGCTTTCATGAAGATCGTCTTTCCTGCGTGGGCATCCCCCGGCTCGGCGGCGAGCAGCTCGCGCAAGCGTTTGGTTTCCGCTATTTGTTCTGGCGTCGCGCTTGTCGAGATGGCGCCAAACACCGCTGCAACTTGTTTCGCGATCTCGGGATCCTCGTAGGTGCGAAGTTGCTGAATCACATCGTACGGAACTTGCTCGGGCCGGAGTCGCCACTGCGTCAACTCGTTTAACAATTGCAGGGCCCACACCGGACGTGAGGCGAGGGTCCGGCAGGCCGCCGCACGTAGGCCATGCTCGGCGGAGATCCGGCTCCCAAACGATGCCAATAGCACCGTACCAATCGACGGGGTGTCGTATTGGCGAAGCGAGGCGATCGCAACACGCTGCAGCGCCGGCCCGGAGGTTCGGCTGCCCGTGGCCAAGGCGAGCAAGCTGTTCGCCGCAGCGGCGTGATGGATTTCGCCGAAAACGTGAGCCGCTTCGATCGCCAGCGGCAGATCGGATTGCGGACTCGCGAGCAGCTCAATCGCTTCGGTGATAGCCTTGGGGTCGCCACGACGCAGCGACAAGATCAAATCGGATTCACCGATCGACGCCTTGTAATCGGCCAGTGCCTTGTCGAGCGATGCGGGCAAGGGCGGAATCGCACGTCCTTGAAACGCGAGATCGATCCCTTGAATCAATTGCGACCGGGAGGCATCGTTGGGAGCCATCGCGATCAACTGCCCGCAATGCTCAAGGTTCTCGTCGCCGCCGGCCGACGCATATCGCTGGACGAGGCGCTGCAAAACCGTTTCTTTGACCATCGTGGTGTCCCACAACGATTTGTCGGCGAACATGGTTTCGATCGCGGGCCAGGCGTCGGCGTGTGCTTCGATCGCCCACCAATTCATCAGCGGCATGTGCGGATCGTTGGCGTCGTCCTCGTGCCGCAGTAATGCCGAAACGATGCCCAGCCCCACGTCGGGGGACAGACGTTTTGCGGTCGCCGCCAATTGGCTGCGCACTTGCACGTCCGGTTCGGTCGCCGCCATTGCCGCCAGTCCACTGTGATCTTCGTGTCGATCGCCGAGCAGACGAACGACCCAGCGGCGAATGTGGGCATCGGAGTGAGAGAGCCAGCGAGTGGCCAGGTCATGATCGAATTTGCCGATCGAGTTCAATGCCCAGAGCGCTTCGAGCGACGCTTGTTCATCGACAAGTTTGATCAGCGAATCGGCCACGGCGGGGTCGGCTCGAGAAA
>JBDNIG010000396.1:0-5187 GCA_041688415.1 Rhodopirellula sp.
CAGTTTGCTGAGCCGCTGCATCTCGATGCGATTGATTCCCTGGAGATGACGGTGACGTTTGATAATTCGGCGGCCAACCCGGCCAACCCAGCACCGGAAGAGTATGTCACGTGGGGCGATCAAACTTGGGAAGAGATGGCCATCGCATTTTTTGATGTTGCCCGACCGCTGAACGCAAATCACACCGCTGCGAACGCGCAGAAAAAAATGGACTCGGCCGTTGAGACGGGCAACACTTCGGCAGACGCTGCGGGCTCGGAACAATTAGTCGCACGGCGTGCCGCCGAGCGCCGCGCGGAGGCGTTTCTGGCTCAGATGGATCAGGATGGCGATGGCCTGGTGCAGCGTGAGGAGACGCCCGTGACTTTTCGGAAATTCGGGTTCAGAAACATGGACCGCAACCACGACGGCGTTTTGGATTACGATGAAGTCGCTGCTGCGGCAGCCGAGCGGTAATGGTTGAGCCAGAGACGCAACACGTCGCGGATTCAGTAGGTCTCATGACGCGGCTGTTTTTTTGGTGGGCGGACCGGCCTGTCGCTCAAGCATTCGTGCTGGTCCTGATGTCGACGATCGCGATGATCGGCTACCTCCAGCCATCGCTCATTTTGGACTGGTTCACCGCGCCGGTTTCCGCGACGGATAATCAGCAGCACCGGCGTGGGCGACCGAATCAATCAGGCGTCGCGGGCGCGGCCGCGAAAGTCGAGCCATTTCAGATCGCGGGTGGTGAATGTGTGTTGGTCGCACGCAGCGATGATTTCTTTACGGAAGCCGGATTGACGGCGATGCGTCACGTGGCCGAGGAACTAGCCGCACTGCCGCAGGTTCGCAATGTCTTATGGCTGGACGATATCCCCGATTTCAACGTCTTCGGCCTCTCGGGAACATTGCTGCCGAGTTCGCACGCGTCGGCTCGGCAACTGGAATCGGCCCGCGAGCAAGTCTTGAGCAATCCGCTCGCGGTGGGCCAGTTAATTTCCCCCGACGGCAAGACGCTGCTGCTGCATCTGCAACTGGATTGGTTCTTCGTCACCACGGACGACGCGGCTACCACGGAGATTCGCGAGCAAGCCGAGCGGGCGGCTGGGCAGATTGCCGGAGCTGACATCGACTTTCAATTGACCGGTCCGGTACCGCTGCATTTGATGACGGTCGAAAGTCATGTCGCCAATTCACGCCAATATCAATTGTATGGCTATGCCATCATGATGTTGTCGGCACTGTTTTTGTTCCGCGGGCTCGCAGCCGTTGTGATCGTTGCGGTGGCCCCGGCGATGGGCGTGTTCTGGACGATGGGAATGCTGCATTTTTTCGATCTGCAGGACAATCCTTTCAACGACATCATCGTCCCCATCCTGATCAGCTTGGTCGGGTTGACCGATGCGGTGCATTTGATGGTCGAGATTCGCAGCCAACGGGCCGCGGGACGGACTGTTCGCGATGCGACTCGCCAGGGGATTGCCCGTGTCGGATTGGCCTGCGTGCTGACCAGTTTGACCACGGCGATCGGCTTTGCCTCGCTAACGTTCGCTCATCACGAGATCGTCCAAGACTTTGGCTGGTGTTGCGTGCTGGGCGTGGCGATGACACTGACGAGTGTGTTGACGGTGATTCCGCTGGGTTGTCGTTCTCCCCTGGGGCGTCGGCTGCATGTGGGTCTGGGGAAAAGCCTTATCGATGGGCAGTTGAAACGGATCGACCCGCTGGTCGCGTGGGTGCTGCGGCACGACCGGATCGTGGCCTGGACGGCAATCGCTTCAACCGCCGTCTTGGCGCTGATTTCACTCAACCTGCAACCCGACGAAAAGCGATATAGCGGGCTGAGCGAATCGGCCGAGGCGGCTCAGGCACTCCGGCACCTGGATCGATCTCTGGGAGGTCTCGAATTCGGTTTCGTTTCGCTGACCTGGGGCGACCAAGCAGACGATGGTGACCTGCTGGCTGTTTTGCAGGAAGTGGATGATGCGTTGCGTCAGGAGCCATTAGTCGGTCATCCGCTGGGGCTGCATCAATTGTTGGCGGCGCTTCCCGGCGATGGCGATGCGGGAGAACGAATGACGCTACTAGAACTGCTTCCGCCGTCACTCAAGCGAGCGTTCTATCAACCCGAAAGTCAATCTGCTTGGGTGCAGTTCCGGGTTCAGGATTTAGGCATTGCCGCGTATGGCGACGTGTTCCCTCGCATTGAATCGCGGTTGAATGACGTTATGCAACAACACCCCAACTTTTCGCTTTCGCTCGAAGGCGACGCGCCGTGGCGGTGGCGAAATATTTATCGGATCGTCACTGATTTGGCGACCAGTTTAGGCACGGCGAGCATCGTCATTTGGCTGGTCCTGACACTGGTGTATCGTTCGATTCGAATCGGTTTGATTTCGATCGTGCCCAATCTGTTTCCGCTGGCGGCGACCGGCACCCTGTTGGTACTCAGCGGTCAGCACTTGGAACTCGTGACGGTCTGCGTGTTCACGATTTGCATTGGGATCGCGGTCGACGACACGATTCACTTTCTGACCCGATACCAAGAGGAGCAACAACTCGGTGGCGATCATGAGGATGTGATCCGCCGCGCCTTCACCGGCGTCGGTTCAGCATTGTTGATGACCACGATCGTGTTGGTGGCCGGAATGATGACGGCGGTGGTGGCCGACGCCCGCGACGCAAGGCTGTTCGGAATCATGGGCTGCCTGACGCTCACGACAGCGTTATTTGCCGATGTCGTATTGCTGCCGGCGCTGCTGAGCCGGTTTGCGAAACCGAGCCGGTATGGATCGTCGGAACAATAACTGACGGCCTCTTGCCGTGGCGTAAGCTTCCAGCTTGCGTTTTCTGAATCGCAAGCTGGAAGCTTACGCCACTCATTGTTCCGACGGCCTAAGTTCGACTTACCCGAGGGTGCGGGGCGGCATGGCCTCGGGGGAGTCGTCGTTGGGGGCACTGTCTCGGAAACGTGACGTCTGTTCGTAGAGGCGATGGACTTTGGCGACAATCCCATCGATTGCCGCGCCCCGGTGGATCGCCGGTTCGGGGCAGTGCGTGCGAATGCGGTCCTTCAGCACGCTGGACAACGGTGGGCCGTGTTTCGAGTGTTGTTTCCAACCATTGGTCGCGAGATTCATCGTCAGACGTTCCGCCTGTTCGTCGTTGAACTCGCCATCATCCTGCAACGCGTCGCAGCACAACTCGGTCAAATTGCTCAGGGTCGCTTCGATTTCGGGACTGGTTTGCATGATTCCGTGCTCAGCGATGAGTAATAGAGGTAGACGGCGAGACTAGCCGCAGATTCTATGCCAAGCGATGTGGAAACTTTCCATTCAGCTTTCTAGAATCGCCGCTCTCAACCCTCAATCAATTCGGCAATGCGTTTTTGCAGTTTCTCGAATTGCTTTTCTTCGGGCCAATTATAAAAGCCCTCGATTTTGCCATCCGCATCGACCAACACAAACCGCTCGGTATGGAACTGCTTGTTGACGGGTTGGCGAAAAATCTCCGAGCCGATGCGACGAATGTAAGTCAGGTCACCCGTCAAGAAGAGCCATTGGTCGGGGTCGGCACCGAAACGAGCGGAGTAATCCCGCAAGACTTCGGGTGTATCGGTTTCCGGATCGACCGAGATCGCCACAAATTTGACGCCGCGGTCTTTGAATTTCTTCTGCAGTTCTTGAATCTTCTGGTTTTGCTGCACACAGATGCTCGGGCACGTGCTGAAGAAAAAACTGACGACATAAGGTTCGCCCTTGAGGTCTTCGCTCGAAACCTTTTCGCCGCTGCGTTCGATCAGCTCAAACCGGCTGAGCCATTCTTCGTCTTCGGGCGGCTTGGTCGGTGTGTCATTTTCAACTTCGGTGGCGGTCAAGGACAAATTGTCAACGACCGCGTTCTCGTTGGTGTAGACGACCTCGCCGGGCGGGGGGCCAGCGTGATGCGGAGTTCGCATTTCGCGGACGATGATCCCCAGGACAAAACCGGCGGCCAGAATTAGAGCGACATTGATGGTGGTTTTCATGATGGGATGTTGCGTGTGTGAATGTCGGAGGGATTGGGGGCGGGAGTCAGACCATGGTGTCGGCGCGGCTACTGCCACGCATCAATATCCAGGCGATTGCGACGGTGATTGCTGTTGCTACGAGCGTGATCGTCCAACAGGTCAGTGAACTGGGCGCAAAACCGGCCCCGGAGAGATCGAGACTGGGATTGATCAGCCGCCGCAATTCGAGGATGGAATAGCTCAACGGGTTGGCTTGCATGACCCCCGCGAGTGCCCATCCGCCCCACCCGGCGTCCCCGGCTGGGCCATGGATACTCCACTGCGGAATAGGGAAGAACGTGCCTGCCAACAACCACATCGGCATCAGACCGAGCATCATGATGGCGTGGAAACCTTGCGTGCTCTCCATCGGCCAGGCGACAATCATGCCGAGTGCGCACATCGCGATGGCGATGACCGCGAGCAACACCATCAACAGCGGCAGCGATGCACTGACCGTGGGCAGCGACGACGAATGAGTCACCCCCGCGACGAGGTAGACCAAGGCGAGAAACAACAGGGCTTGCACCCACGCGATTGCGCCACCGCCGAGCACTTTACCGATCAGCACCGGAAAACGCCCGACCGGCGACACCAGCACGGACTGCATGAATCCTTCGCGGCGATCCTCGATGACCGAAATCGTCGCAAAGATTGCGGTAAACAGAACGATCAAGGCGACCGTTCCGGGCAAAAAGAACTGCATGAAATTCTCACCGCCCGCCGACGCAAACGATCCGCTCAATCCCGTGCCAAAGAGCAGCCAGAATAGCAGCGGCTGCAGCACGGCGGCGGTGACGCGGTTGCGTTGCCGGAAGAATCGAATCCATTCACGCCGGGCCAGCATCCAGGCGGCATTGAGGCGAGAGGGCAGTGTGAGTTCGTTCATGATGGCTAAATCAGCCTCAGCGAGGCGGCGGGATGACTGTCCTCGGCCGGGCAGCCTGTACGTAGCTTGAGACCATTGTCCCGAGTGTGCGGATCACCCGCACCTGGCATTGACTCTAATCAATCGGAGGCAATTTCGGTAGGGCCGCCGCGCCGGCCCGGTGACCTGCGATGTCCCAGGCGTGTCGTCAGGCATACGCCAAGCGACAGCGAAAGAATAAAGCGAGTAGCACGTTCGCCAGAACGTGGATTCCACCGTCTGGCGACGG
>JBDNIG010000397.1:0-12791 GCA_041688415.1 Rhodopirellula sp.
ACGCGTAAGCGAGGGATTCATGCCGCCATCCCTCGCTTACGCGTCGGGTTATGAAAACGGCGCACTCAGTGATGCGGAATGAATTACCCAAACCTGCTTAGAGATCTTTCATTTTCGGTTCGAGGTAGGTCACCGTCGAATGCATGCTGGCGAGATTGCCGTAGTCTTCCTCGGGAATCTGCACCCGATGCCGCTTGCGCAACTCCATCACAATATCGAGAAAATCCATCGAATCGAGTTCGAGCTGGTCTCGAAATGGTTTTTGGTCATCGAGACCGTCGAGATCCTCATCGGGGGAGATGTCTTCGAGGATATCAAGGATTTCAACGCGAATTTCAGCGGGGGTCATGGACGCGGATGGACGTGAGGGAAAGGAAGGAGGAGTGAGACGCACGAAAATTCAGCACCCGATGGGCTCGCCAGCGAGACTCAGCGAGACTCAGCGAGACTCAGCGAGACTCAGCGAGTCAGCACTGCTGAAACGGCACGAACGAGGATCACGCGGGGGCAATAGTTTCAGGGGCGGAGGGGAATCGCACAAGGCCTAAGCGATCAAACCCGCCCGATAATCACCACGGAATTGATCCCCAGCATCCCGAACGAGTTGTTGAGAATGTAATCGACGCGAGGTTTCTGCTCGGGCTCGTTGAGCACCAAACCCGGCAGGTCACAATCGGGATCGAGTTCGTCGACGTTGATCGTCGGATGCACCACACCGTCGCGAAACGCCATTAAATTGCCCGCGAGTTCCAGTGCCCCGGCGGCTCCCATGGCGTGTCCGATGTAGCTTTTGGTGTTGTTGATCCGGACGTTGTCGCAGTCGCCGAAAACCGTTCGCAAGGCCTTGCATTCTTGCGTATCACCACTCATCGTGCCGGTGGCGTGCGTGCTGAGAATATCAATCTGATTTGCCGCCAGCCCGGCTTTATTGAGCGCCATCCGCACGCACTGCGCCTGCCGCTCGGGATTGGGCAGGACAAAATCAGTGGCGTCCGTGTTCATCGCGTACCCAACGAGCTCGCCGTGGATCTCTGCTCCACGAGCCTTGGCGTCGCTGAGACGCTCGAGAGTGTACAAACACCCACCTTCGGCGACCACGATGCCATTGCGATTCTTGTCAAATGGCCGTGATGCGGCGCTCGGATCGGGGTGGGTTGCGAGCGCGTTTTGGCTGTTGAAACTGGCAAAAATGCCGAACGTGTGGATGCTCTCGCTCGTGCCACCGGCGATGGCCAAGTCACATTCGCCGAGCCGCAGCATTTGTGCGCCTTGAATGATGCCCGCGTTTCCCGCGGCACACGCGGCACCGATCGTGTAGTGCGGCCCGGTGATGCTGAGTTTGAGGGCGATTTCTCCCGCCGGATTGTTGGCGACCGTGCGTGGGTTGTGGTGATGCGACCAACAGCTCGTGTCGTAATCGAACCCCTTGATGATGTAGATCTCGTTTTCGGTCTCAACGTTGCCGTGTTCGGTCACGCCGACGTAGATACCGACTCGCGATTTGTCGGTGTTTTCCCAGTCGATGCCGGAGTCGGCGATCGCTTCGTTGGCGGAATAGACGCCGACACTGCCGGCCCGGGTACCCCGCCGGATATCCTTCTTCGACTGATATTTGGTCGCAGTGAAATCGCAGATTCCGGCCAGCGTTTTGCCGAAATAGCGGATTTCGTACGGCTGCACGCCACTGCGTTTTTCCAACAATGACTCGCGGAACGAGGCGAGGTCATTGCCATTGGGCGAAGTCAAACCGATGCCCGTGATGACAATCCGCTGGTCGTCGGGAAGTTTCGAAGCCGAATTGGGAGCGATCACGTCAAAAACAGTGAGGGGGTAGCGACGCTCGCCAGAGCGTGGATTTTGTGTTGGCTGCGATTCTCCACCGCCTGGCGACGGTTGCTACGAAAAAATGCTTCACAGCGTTGCTCGCAGAGTAGCGTTGGAGCGACAAAGACTCAACGCCCCGACTGAGCGATTCGTGCACCGTTTCCACTGCATTTCTATCGGCGTCCCCGCGACGAACAGCAGAAATCCCTTACAATCTGGGTCGCTCGCGATTTCGGCGTACCGCCGTTCGCTCGGCGTCTCTCGATCCACGATCCACGTTTATTAACGGCAGTCGAATTTCATGGCCAAGGACTTTCTCAAGGGGATCGCTGACGAGTACGACGTGGTGGTGATCGGCAGCGGTTTGGCGGGAATGACTTCCGCCAACATTCTCGGTCGCGCCGGACACCGTGTTCTGCTACTCGAACAACACTACAAACTCGGCGGACTCGCGACGTGGTTCCTCCGCCCGGGCGGCCACACCTTCGACATCTCACTGCATGGCTTCCCGCACGGCATGATCAAATCGTGCCGGCGGTATTGGAGCCGCGACATTGCCGATCGCATCGTCCAGCTCAAGAACATTCGCTTCGATAATCCACAGTTCTCGCTCACGACGACGTTCAACCGCGACGATTTCACGCGTTTGCTGACGTCCCGTTTCGGGATCGAAGAGAGCACCGTCAACGAGTTCTTTAAGACCGCGAGGGGAATGAATTTTTACGACGATCAAGCGACGACGACCCGGCAACTGTTTGATCGCTTCTTTCCGGGCCGCGATGACGTCGTGCGATTGTTGATGGAGCCAATCACCTACGCCAACGGCTCAACACTCGAAGACCCAGCGATCACTTACGGTATCGTCTTCAGTAACTTCATGAGCAAGGGAGTCTTCATCTACGAAGGCGGCACCGACGACCTCGTCGCGCGGATGAGAAAGGAACTCATCACCAACGGAGTCGACATCCGCATCAATTGCCCCGTCGAACAAATCGAAGTTTCCGAAAGCCCCGTCCACGGAACTCGCGTGGCCGGTGTGCGGGTTCACGGTCGCTCGATTCGCTGCCGCGCCGTCGTCAGCAACGCGAACCTCCGCACGACGATCCTCAAGATGATCGGTCCGGAGAAACTCGACCGCGATTTCGTCGAGCAAACCCAGGCCGTCCGGCTGAACAACTCCAGCACGCAGGTCTACATGGCACTCAAACCCGGTGAGGAAATCGACGAGTCCAGTGGCGACCTGTTTTTCACCAGCACCGCGAAAGAATTCCGTACCGATTTGCTGCTCAGCCGCGATATCACGTCGCGAACCTTCAGCTTCTACTACCCCCGCACACGGCCAACGAAGAAGGAGCGCTACGCGATCGTCAGCAGCACGAACGCGAACTGGTCCGATTGGGCCGACCTGAATCCGCACGATTATGAAGCGAGTAAACAGGACTTGATCGAGACCACGATCGCGGCACTCGAAAAATACATTCCCGGCGTGCGGGAGAAAATCGACCGCGCCGAAGCGGCCACCCCACGAACGTTCCAACACTACACGATGCACGAATCGGGAGCCAGCTTCGGTACCAAGTTCGAAGGTCTCGCCGTCAGCCGCGCCTTATCACAACAAATCAGCGGCATGTATCATGCCGGCAGCGTGGGAATTATCATGAGCGGTTGGCTCGGCGCGATCAATTACGGCGTCATCGTCAGCAACGAAGTCGATCAACTCCTCGTCCGCGAGTCATCCCCCGTGTAAACGCGTGAGCCGAGTGCCGTGACGACTGGCCCCCTCTCTTATCCCCGCCTCCCACCTGAGTTGTTCCCATGACAAAATTCTCCCACCTTCTATTTGCGATCGCGTTGTGCCCCCTCGCACTCGGCACGGGCGTGGTCACTGCCCAAGACAACGTGGATGCGTGGCACAAGAAAAAGGCGAAAATTTTCAAACCGTTGACCGACGACATCAAACAGGCGATTCACGATGCCGTTCCCGACGCGCCGACGGCCAAGCCACTGAAGCCACGCAAGGTACTCGTGTTTTATCGCTGCGAAGGATTTGTGCATGCGTCGATCCCGCACGCCAACGAGGCGATCAAGGCCATGGCGGAAAAAACGCACGCGTTCGACGTTGACTTCGCCGACACCTACGATGTGTTCAACAAAGAAAACCTGCAGAACTACGACCTCGTGCTGCTCAACAACACGACGGGGATGCAGTTCCAAGAACCATCGCAGCAGAACGCATTGCTCGATTTCGTCGCCGACGGCAAGGGGCTCGCGGGCATCCACGCCGCCAGCGATAATTTTGGCGATTTCCCCAAGTGTCGGGCGCTCATCGGCGGCCAATTCGGCGGTCACCCCTGGGGTGCGGGCGGTACGTGGGCATTCAAACTCGATGATCCCGATCACGTTTTGAACCGCGCCTTTGACGGCGATGGCTTTTGGCACAGTGATGAAATCTATCAGTACCAACCCGACACCTATCAAGGCCCCAAGGTACTGCGTTTACTCGTGAGCTTGGACATGAACCAAGACGAGGTTTCCAGCCGAATCCAGGATGGACCGCGTGAGGTTCCCGTGTCCTGGATCCGTGAAGCCGGCGAGGGCCGCGTCTTCTACACCAACTTCGGGCACCGCGACGAAACATTCCGGAACCCAACGATGCTGCGGCACATGCTCGACGGTTTTCAATACGCCATCGGCGACCTCCCCGCCGATGCCACCCCAACGGCCGACGCCGGTGAAATGCACCCCGCACTGGCACCAAATAAGTAGGCGAGTCTCTCCGAGACACGCGTTCGAGTCTCGGGGGACGCGCGTTCGAGTCTCGGGGGACGTGCGTCCGAGTCTCGGAGAGACTCGGCTACTCAACACGAACCAAGGAAACAAAAATGAAAATTGCACTGACCGGCGCGACCGGTTTTATCGGTCGATACATCGTCAACCAACTCGATGGCGAAGGCCATTCGCTGCGATGCTGGCACCGCGAGTCCAGTAACCGGCAAGGTTTCGAGCACGTCGGTGACTTGACCTGGGTCGCCGGCGATCTCGGGGACCGAAAGCAAGCCGACGCGTTGGTCGACGGCTGCGACGCGGTCGTGCACGCGGCCCTGTATCGCCCCGGGAAGGGATTCATGGGTGCCGAAGGCGACCTCATTGAGTTCGTCGAGAAGAACGTCGTCGGCACGCTGAAGTTAATCGAGGCAGCCCGCGATGCAGGTGCCGGACGGTTCGTTGCCGTCTCGACCTGTGCCGTCCATGACAAAATTCTCGAGGATCGTCCGCTCGATGAGACGCACCCACTGTGGGCAACCAGCCACTATGGTGCCCACAAGGCAGCGATCGAACAGTTCGTCCACAGCTTTGGTCTCGGCCAAGACTATCCGATCTGTGCGGTGCGCCCCACCGGCGTTTACGGACTCGCCCATCCCGCCGAGAACAGCAAATGGTTTGACTTGATTTCAGCCGTGGTGCGTGAGGAAAACGTGGAGTGCTCTCGCGGTGGAAAAGAGGTCCATGCCGCCGACGTGGCAAAGGCGATCGATATTCTTCTGACCGCGGACGGGATCAACGGCGAGGCGTATAATTGCTGTGATCGTTACGTCTCGGATTTCCACGTCGCGACGCTCGCTAAAGAACTATCCGGTAGTTCCGCTCAGGTCTCCGGTGAATCCAAACAACCCAAACACCAGATCGAGACTGGCAAGATCCAGTCTTTGGGCATGCGATTTGGCGGCGAAGAGCTGCTGCGTCAGACGGTCGCCGAATTAGTCGAGAACGCCCAACGTCTCCAAGGATAGGTAAAGGGCGATTTCATCAGCCAACATCATGAAAACGTAGGCGAGAGCACGGGCCGTCGACGGACGGACTGCGTTCCCGACAGCTCAACGCCGCTATTCGTTCCGCCGCCGACTTGTAAGCTCACCGCTCTACGGGTAGACCTGCCGGATCGGTTGGCCGGATTGATGCAGGAACCAGCGAGCGTGACCGAGACGGGTCAATGAGGTCACTCCGCTTTGCTGCCAGAGATCACGTTCCTTCTTGAAATACCACGGCGTTGCGGGGCCTTCGTACCCGTAACGCGTCAGCACCTCGTAAGCCTCGACGGGCTCGTTCCGACGATGGTGATATCGCCGCAGCGTCAACGCGAATCGCGGATCTGTGATTTCGACCAACCCACAGAGTTGAAAGAATGCCGTCTCGTACGCGTCGTCCTGAGCGGCTTGGTCGGCAATCGGATGCTCAGCGATCACTTCAGGCAGCTCGCGATAACCGATCGCGCGGGTCATGCGATACGCCGCATCGACCGCCCATGCGTACACCTGCTGCCACTGCGGACTAGACTGGAATTGAAAAACCGGTGGTGCTTCCGGAGCATCCGACTCCGGGGGCACGGCCCGGCCAATCCCAGCCAGGAAATCATCGTAGTAAGGTGGTTCGGGCGACGGCAGTCCGCCCAGACGTTCGCTGCATAATTCCAATACCCGCCGCGCCGTGTTCACAGTGTCGTCAAGTCGTTGCTTGCGCACCTCGGCCTGGTCGATCGCCAGGAGGTAGGTATGCCACGCACCGATGTCCTTGGAGGTGTCGTCGGGGCGCGGCGTGTTCGCGACAATCTGCGCCGCCGTCCGTCCCAGGGACTTTTGCTTGTCAATCGCCGCTTGCACGGCATCGTCGTCGTAGTATTTCAGCCACGCCATCGGTTCAATCCTGTGCTGCGGTTTGGATGCCCACAGCCATCCGTATCCGGGAGCCTCCCAATCTCGAGGACGCAGTTCTGCCAGCAAAAAGTGATCTTCTCGCGGCAGTGCCTCACGATTGTGATCGAGCGTTGCCGTGTTTTGCGGTGCACTCTCCGAACACGCGATGGCCGGTGCGATCGGTTGCCAATCCAGGTCGCCATGCACTCGATCATCGACCGGTGCCGCCTGTAATAACTTGGGTGGAGCGGCTTCGCTGATGTCGTCCGTGATCGCCGCCTGGACCAAAATCCAAGCATCGCTCGGGTCCGATCCGCCCAGGTCACCGATGCTGCGATAGCCTGGCAGTAACCGACCGTTCTCATACACTACCCAGAACTGCAGTCGATCGTTGGGCAACTGACGTGGTCCGCTGAACTCATCTTGAAACAAATGGTGATAGGCAATCGAACCGTGACGAGGTGGCTCGTGGTACCACCAAGAGACCACGGCGGGGCCACGCTCGGTCAAGCCGCTTGCGATTTCCTTGACGTAGGGAGGCACCTCGTTCGTGTCAACTCGCCGCAGGCGATCGACGCGGTAACTCGGTTCGATGATCCAGTTGTCCGGACGTGTGCCCTGTCCTCGGCCAGTCCCGGGATCTTTGCCGACGTTGGAAAATTCCTTCATCGTCGCCGCCACGTCGCTGGGCCGAGTCCACCGCAGGCGAACATCATCGCTGAGCGTGGTCGCGGAATGCCCCCTGTAAAGCAACGATTGCTCGGCCAGCACGTAACCACCGCGTGCATGCATTGCTTGCGCCGGTGGCATCGAGTCAAACCGGACGCCGTTGCTGTGTCGAGTCCCCGTCACACGCATTGCCTGCGCGTCATACAGAGTCACGCCAACATCATCGAACCTGGCCTCACGCTGTAACATATCAACGCGTCCGTCGACGGCATCGCGCGGCACCTGTGCCACGCACCGATCACTATTGACGATTTCAACGAAGCGGTCGCTAGCAAGTTTGCCTGCGGTTGATTCGACGTAGGAGTCGGGTTGCGTCGGCGCTCCGGCGAGCACCACGGCCTGAGTCGCATCGCAGAATTGAGGCAGGTCCGCAATCAGCTTGCCAACGGCCTGAGAAAATGCGAGGGCGTCCGGCTTGGACTGGAGAAACTGGATCTCGGCTAGATCGGGAATCGAACAGCGGGCGGGCTCGACGACGTAGCCTGGCGAAATCGGAGTCCGCCGCGTCGCCACAACCGGTAGCTTGGTCTGGCGGGACAGATCCGCCAACAGGCGCGCCGCATCGGTGGGCCAGTGAAGCAGTCTATCTAAATTGACCAACACCGCATCGCAGTCCGCACGCTCGGCAGCGGCCATGGCGGCGGCCACGTCCGCCGCGCCGCGGCCCGTCGGTAGTAGCACCCACTCGACATTCTCGTTGATGTCGTCCCGAGATAAGTTGATGTCGTCCCGCGATAACTCGACCGCGACGTCTGCGATCATCGCTTGGCCGCGATCATCTGGACGCCCGCGTGAACGCGGTGGATTGATGCACAGGATCTGCAACTGTGGTGCACGCTCAGGTGCCACCCCGTCTGCGCGGAGCACCACGGCGGTACCTGCCGACGATACCATGATGGGCGTGTCAAGTTCTGCCGCCGGAATGCTAAAAAGCTCGGTAGGTTCAAAACTCAAGTTCGCGTTCCAGTCGCAGCCGATCTGCCAATTGTCGTCAAGATCGATGCAGACCACGACATCGCTGGGCAATCTCCCGGGGCTCAGCAGCGGCATATTCACTACCGGGGAACCATCCTTCTCGCTCCGGCGACGCGATTGGTCCAGCCACTTCCTGCGTGAGTCATGGCCCGGTCGGCGATCATCGCAGATCACGCCGCGGTAAAGCCGCGCCCGTGGAGACAATTCAAATGCTTCGGGGATCTGAACATCCGCGCCGCAAACGCCACGCAGCGTTCGCGGGTCCACGGAGATGTCGGCGGTGGGCACGGGGCGAAGTACCACGTGTTGCTCCGGGCAGCTCAGGGGATCGTAACCGACCAAATGCGGCCGTAACGCCGCCACTTGCTTTTCAGAAAATGATCCGCTCGCAAAGCGATCGATCCAACCGAACCGGATCGGACGCTCTGCTCCGATCGCGGGCACGCCCCAACACACCAGGATGGCAAAGAGCAGTCCGTGATGCCATAATTTGGCGGCGAAGATTGAGAGTGCGTCACTCGGAAAATGGGAAGGTGGTTTCTGCATCATCCATCAAACAGTTCGAAATGAGTAGCCGAGTCTCTCCGAGACTCGGACCCGTGTCTCAAAGCATCACGCATCATAACATGAGAGCGTATTGGCAAACGACGATTCATCAATTGGCACATTTTTCGCTCGGTCGCCGTGACGCAACTGCGGGGGCGAGATAGCCCCGCTGGGTCGCGGAAAGGGCGCAGAACAAAAAACTCCACGCCGGCACTCAATCATGAACTGGGCGACGATCGCTTCGACGCTACCATTCACGATTACTGAAAACAACTGGTGAACGCGGGGTTTGGTACACGCTTTGCAAGCACCGTGATGAGTTGATCGCGCTCCCAGGTTCATTTTGGAATCTCGGATTCCTCGGGCGACAGCGCAATTTCAAGAAAGGAAAAAGATGTCTACCCAACAAGAAATGAAAGGCCAGTGGAGTTCGATCCGCGGGTCGGTCAAAGAGAAATATGGCCAGATCACTGATGACGAGCTGAGCCAAGTCGAGGGCAATCAGGAACAATTGATTGGCCTGATCCAACAGAAGGTCGGCGCGGCGCGATCCGAAGTCGAAGATTTTCTAAGCAAGATTTATGAGGACTGCGGCGCGAGTTTCTCGTGGACCGGCGACAAGCTGAACCAGGGCTACCGGGAGTCGACCAAAGCGGTCTCAAACCATCCGGCTGAATCGGTCATCGCGGCGCTCGGCATCGGTCTGCTCGTCGGTGTGGCAATCGGCTATTCGCTGGCAGCGGATCGCTACCGCGAGCCGACGTGGCGTGAACGCTGGAACGGTCGGTAACCGCTAGCGACTTCGATGTCAAACTTCACCTCCCACTCGTCTCAGGAAGATCAATCATGGCCTCGCAAACACAATCACCCGAATCGCGTTCGACAGTAGCCGAGATGCGCAACCGTCTTGACGGTGCCACTCACACCACGACGGAAAACCTCCAAGCCTATGGCAGCCACTACGTCGCCGAACCAGCAAAGGATGTTTTCAGCCTGCTGCGAGACTACGCCAAGGATCGACCCGATGTCGCTGCCGTCTGGCTGTTCGGTGCTGGCGTCCTGGTGGGCTGGAAACTGCGCGGCTAGGCACCCGTTGACGGGCTTGCCAGCGCGATTGTATTCCAAGGGAATCTCGCTACAAACAGGTGGACTTGAACGCACACGTCCTCGCCGCCCTGAGATTCCGATGAGAGTTACTGATTTCCTCGAAACGCATTTTCGCCACTTCAATGCTCGTGAGCTTCGTGACGCCGCCCGCTCCTACGGCGAGTTCGTCTCCAGCGGCGGCAAAATGATGGTCACGCTCGCCGGCGCGATGAGCACCGGCGAGCTCGGCCTGTCGCTGGCCGAGATGATCCGCCAAGGGAAAGTTCACGCAATCACGTGCACCGCGGCGAACCTGGAAGAAGACCTCTTCAATCTCGTCGCACATGACGAATACCGCACGATTGCCAATTGGCGGGCGCTTTCGGTGGAAGACGAAGTCGAACTGCGTGACGCCGGATATAACCGTGTCACCGACACGTGTATCCCCGAAACGGTGATGCGACATCTCGAGCATCGCCTGACCAAACTGTGGGTGGAGCAGGCGGCCAGCAACGAGACCCGGATGCCCTGCGATTTCATGTTCGCCCTGCTCGACGATCCCACGTTTACCGAGCATTTTCAGGTGCCTCGCGAGAACAGCTGGATGGCCGCGGCGAAGGACGCGGGGATTCCCGTCTACACCCCCGGAATCGAAGACTCCACGCTCGGCAACATCTACGCGGCACGTGTGCACGACGGCACGGTCCCCAACCACACCGCCTTTGCACCGGGCACGCAGCAGATGCAGCGGCTGATCGAGTGGTACCAGGCCAACAGCGCCGACAATCCGATTGGGATCTTTCAAATCGGTGGCGGCATCGCGGGCGACTTTCCGATCTGCGTCGTGCCGCTGCTCAAACAAGACCTGCAAAAAGACGTCCGACTGTGGGGCTATTTCTGCCAAATCAGTGATGCAGTCACAAGCTACGGTGGTTACAGCGGCGCGGTCCCCAACGAGAAAATCACCTGGTACAAACTCGATCCAGAATCACCGAAATTCATGATTCAGAGTGACGCGTCGATTTGTGCACCACTCATCTTTGCCCACGTGCTGGGCTGGTAAACCAGTTATCTCAGTGAGCCGAGTGTCGTGTGGCATCGGGCAATGCGACGCCCCCGCGAATCTCGTCGCTCGAATGCTCAGCGAGTCTGCCGTAGCAGTCGCATGCCTTCGCGGCCGTGAAAGCTCAACAGCAGCGCACCATCAGCGGCGCAGGCCGCGAAAATGTGCTCAAAGAACTCTTCTTCACCTGGCCAAGGGAATACGAAGATCAGATCAAAATCATCGAGTTCCCACCCGATCTCGTCGTACACATCGCCTTCTTCCGTGTCGACGTTCTTAACTTCGCCGGCGATTTCAGCGAGCCCTGCGACCCCGCGCGGCACGAAACTGCCGTGATAGAATCGAGCCGAACTGCCAACGGACTCCGCGACTTGCTCGGCTTGCTGCACCAGGCGTCTTTCGATCTCGATCCCCACCGCCTGCATTCCCTGGAGGGACGCCAGTATCGTGGCGACACCGAAACCAGCCCCCCATTCGCAAAACCGATTCCCGGTCAACAAATGGTTGCTGTGAATCCAACTCAGCGTCTGATCGAGTAAGTGGAAATCGCAGGTGACGAAGTTTTCAATGACGTCGAGATCAGCCAGCATGAAGGCCTCGACGGCTTCATTGGCGATATCAATGAGATCTTCCGCATGACCGGTATAAGGCAGATGTTTCACCGAACCGTCAATTGGGATGGATTGTAACGACACGGAGGTTTTCACGGCGGCAGGAGTGCTGGGCGGATGAATATCAGCTCTCCACCGGGCTCGTCCCGATGGTAGCAAGACTGCAATGCTAGTTCCGACGGCCAAACAAAACCAGCTCGCTTCTCAATCTCCGATCCCCATGGGGCGTGTCCCCTTTGGTTCCTTTGAGAGCAACGACGTTGGATAGCACGAGCCATTTACCACCCGCGGCGAATTTCACAATTGATCATTATTTCGCCATTTTGGTCGTTTCCGCACCACTCGGCGTGGAGATTCGCAGCTCGAATTAATGTAAATCTTCGTTTGGCACAGCGAATGCGTTGTAGAGTTCCCTACGCGCCGCTTGCGCAGACCAACTCTCCGGCAAGCGGCGCCTCAACCGCACAACCTCACAGGACGCCAAAATGCCAAACCGTGAACAACTCCAAGGCCACTGGAATGAAGTCAAAGGCCGCCTCAAAGAACATTGGGGACAGCTCACTGATGACGACCTGCGCCGAGTCGAGGGCAATGCCGACCAACTCGTTGGCATGGTCCAACGTAAAACGGGTGCAGCACGTGGCGAAGTCGAGAAATTTATCGATGGAGTGTTTCACGGCTCGGTGAGCGATCAAGCCGCCGAAAAGCTGAATCACTACGCCGACGCAGCTCAAGGTTTTGCTGACGACGCCAGCCGGTACGCTCGCGCGCAGGGCCGCCGCTTGGCAGAGCAGTCGAATGAATACTCGGCCCAGATCACTAGCACCGTCCGAAGTCGCCCGGCGGAATCGTTGGCGATCGCGTTCGGTCTCGGCCTTGCCGCCGGAGCATTCTTCTTCCTCGGACGGAAACGCTAGTAATGACTGCATCGCCTACGACCGCAACACGCAAACAGTCCGTAGCGATCCGGAACCGGATGCGCGAGATCCGTAGCGATTTGCCCTACGATGTCGATGACGCGCGAGCGCGAGTGAAACAGTTGTCTGACTGGAAGTATCACGTATCGCGGCGCCCCATCGCGATCGCGGCGGCCGCAGCGGTCGTAGGCTACCTGCTCGTGCCAGCGCGCCGTTCGCCAACGTCGACCGTGGTGGTGCAACAGGATCGCGCCGGGGTCGCTGACACGCCTGCCGAAAAGAGCATGTTCGCTGGGATCGCCGGTACCGTCGCGACCCTGCTCGTGCGACAGGCCGTCCGGGTGGCAAC
>JBDNIG010000398.1:0-4303 GCA_041688415.1 Rhodopirellula sp.
AGCGGCAGGCATTGAATTTGTTCGCTTACACGGGCGCCTCAACGATGGCGATGGCGAGCAGCGGGATGTCCGTCGCACACGTTGATGCTGCCAAGCCGAATGTGGAAGCGGCTAAACGCGTTGCCAGCGTCAACGGACTGCGGGACGCGCCGGTGCGTTATCTCGTCGATGATGCCGCAGCCTTTGTGCAACGAGAGATTCGACGCGGCAACCGCTATCACACGATTGTCCTGGATCCGCCCGCGTATGGACATGGCCCCAAGGGCAAACGAACGGCCAAGTCATCGGATAAACGGCCGGCCAAGCAGGCACGGGCGTGGCGTATTGGCCGCGATCTTCCCGAGTTGCTCAAGAACTGTTTCGAGCTGATCTCGGGGCGATCATTTCGCGTGTTGGTTACCGGCCACTCAGCCGAGATGGACCAAGCCGAGGTGCTCGATCTCATTCAGCGAAATCTCAGCCACCGCCGCATCGGCCGATTGCAGCCCCAGATCGAAGCCGGCCGGATGTCGCTCGCCGATCCAGCCAACCGCAAGCTCGACGCCGGCTTCTACGTCCGCTGTTGGCTAGCTCCCAGCCCAAAAACCCTGAACCCTGAACCCTGAACATTTCTTATCTTCCCTTCCGCATCCGATCGATACGGTGACGGTGGTGGAGCATCGTGCGGACCACGTCGAGCGCGGCCAGGGCAACGATGGTGCAAAGCACCACCATGGCACTCATCCAGCAACCAATCCACAGCACCCGGCGGTCTGGAGTCGCCAGTGTCGCTCCCAGAACCAACAACCCACACGCAAAGAACATCGCGTTGACTCGCCGTCGTGAACGCCGTCGTCGGCGGAGGTATTCTTCGTCGACGGGATCATCGTACGCGTCATTGGGCCATCCGAGCTGCTCGGATCGAAACAGCCAAACCGAAAAGAAAACCAAGGTGGCCGCAAGAATCAATCCGCCGGCAAACATGAGTTCGTTTTCCTAACCGTGAAATGAAGCAGAAAGACTATTCGCCGGTTTCCGACTGCCCGACGATCCACTGATGGACCACCCAAGTTACCGCAGCCAAGCTCGTGCCGCTACATTTATCAGGCGTATCCTCGGTCGTGTGCCAGTACTGGGGCGCCCGGAACCCTGGTCGCGGGTAGTCGAAATCGATCAAGTCGGTCGTCGGAATTTTCGCAATCTGATTCAGTGGCAGGTGGTCGTCGCGAAGCTCTTGCATTCGCGTGCGGGGCACGAACGCGTTGACGCCCAATTGCGCCGCAGTCCGCCAAATCGACTTGGTCACGTCCTTGGCATACCGCAAACTGGCGCGGTCATAGAGTAACTGCAGTTCCCGATCGCCGACCATGTCGAGCAGCACGCCCGCGCGATAAGGAACGGCGGGCGGCGACATCCGGTACTGTTGGGAAAAATACGTCGATCCCAAGAAATACTCGTCACGCCGCTCGTCGTAAATGAACTCTTCGGCATCAAACAACACCACGTCGACGCCGACATCGTCGGGCAAGTCCGCGAACTGGTGACTCATCTCCATCCACGCCGCCACCCCGCTGGCCCCATCGTTGGCCCCGACGAACAAGCCCTTGGGATTCTTACGATCTTGATCGGGAAACGGCCGCGTGTCGTAGTGGGCACACAACAGGAACCGGATCGGGCGTTCTGGGAACCAGGCCGCGATCAAGTTCGCCATATCGACACTCTCGCCAGTCTGCGGGTGACGAATTTTTGTCTTTTGCAGCGAGACATCCGCTCCCTGCTGGGTAAAGAATTCCGTGAGAAACGCTTGCTGCCTGGCCATCGCCTCGCTACCGGTTAGGCGGGGCCCCATATCAACGATCGCCCGCAGATATCCCATCGCCCGGTCAGGAGAATAGTTCGGCGGGATCGGGCGGGCACTCAGTTCCGTGGTTCGCTCGGGACCTCCGGCGGACCGTCCCCAGAAATAGACTGCCAGGCCGACCCCGACCGCGGCGCCAAGAACGAACAGGGGCCAATATCGCCGCAATCGTTCTGAGAACGTCCCCCGCCGCCCACCGACGGCGTGCCGAGGGGACTGCGTTGCTGGCGGAACGCCCTGGGCCGAGTCAGGGCGAGTCGACCGACCAATTTCAGCTGATTTTTTTTGTCGCAAGTGCGTTTGATCCGAAACCGCCATCAAGAAAGTCCGTTATTTTCCGCGAATGAAAACACTTGCCGACGCATCATTCGGCGGCCTGATATCACCCTAGCGAAAGTCGAACGGTTGCGGTAGAGTTTGCCGTGTATAAGGATGGGTTCGTTCATCGAGCCTGTTTGTTTTCAGCGGGATGTGGCTCAGCCTGGTTAGAGCGCTGCACTGGGGGTGCAGAGGTCGCAAGTTCGAATCTTGTCATCCCGATTTTCATTTTTTTCCCTGCTGGAACGCTTCAAAGCGTCATCCGCCACCATGGCGAGCGGCACATTCTTGGACGGTTTCACGGTAGTACGACTACCGTGAATAATCGCCGAAGGAGTACCGCCGATGCCTCGCGCACGAAAACCACAGCCCGCCTACCAATTCCACCTGAGCGGCCAAGCCCGGGTGATTTTGGGCGGAAAAGATTTCTATCTCGGAAAGCACGGAACGCCCGAGAGTTACGCCCGCTACTACTCGCTCCTTGCCGAATACAACGCCAACGGCAGGGAAACGCCCGAGGAGCCGGAGGCACCCGTAGGGGAGACCCATCAGGCTGATTCGGTCATCCTGGTCAAGCACATCGTCGCCGACTATCGGGTAAACGTCCTGCCCAATTACGACCATGACCCCGGTCGAGGCAACCGGCTGAAAAACCTCTGCGACCTAATCGAGAGCAAACACGGCGATGAACCGGCAGACCAATTCGGCCCCCGCAAACTCGATGGTCTGCGAAAGATATTGTTGACCAAGGGGATGGGCAAACTCGGACGCCCAAACCGACGCCAGCAAGTCAATGAATGCACCCGCTACGTCGTCGCGATTTTCGAGCGGGGCGTCGCTCAAGAGCTAATCGGCCCCGAGCGTATTGTCGCGCTACAATCGCTCAAGCCGCTGAAAATCGGTGAAGCTGAGGAGAACCGCGATCGTCAAAAGGTGGCAGTAAAGACCATTTCGACCACCATGGCGAAGCTGACGCCCGTGATGCAGGCAATGGTGCGGATTCAATTGGCGACCGGGATGAGACCAAGCGAAGTACACCGCATGACGCCCGCACAGATAGACCGTAGCGGCGCCGTGTGGATTTACCGGCCTGTGAAGCACAAAACCAAGTCGAAGGGGAAAGCCAGAGCGATACCGATCTTGGCGGATGCCTTAGAAGCGATCACGCCCTACATGTTCGGCAATCCCGATGATCTTTGCTTCCTCACGTCGAAGGGTACGTCGTGGGACAAGAACAACTACCGCCGCGAAATCACCAAGGCCGCCAACTCCGCTGGCGTGGAGCACTGGACGCCATACCAAGTTCGGCACTTGACGATACAGGCCGTGCGCGACGCCCAAGGCGCTGAGGGTGCCCAAGCGCTCGCTGGACATGCTCACATATCCATGACCGAAGTGTACGCCCAGATTGCCGAAGCCAAGGCAATCGAAGCCGCCAAGGTTGCACCGCGGCTAGAGTCTGGTCAATAATCATATCCAAGTCACCAAAGCGACGGCTGAGGTGACAAGCAATTCACTCGTGCGACGGCGCGATTGGAGGCATCACGGCACCGCTGGCGGTTTCTCTTTGTACCGCTGGCGGCCGTGTTGCCAAACCAAACAAAGAGAACGAATGACGATACGCTCAGCAGTTTATACTCCTGGTGGCTCAGATGACGAGCACGACGAAGACCGAGGAGACTCGTGGGAGCAGCAACCGGCAGTGAATTTGAGGTTGCATTTCAGCCTATGGCTGAGGGAAATGGAAAAGGGAGACGCGGCGGGTGGAAACCACTGGCACGCCCAATTTGAGGAACTTCGCGACATTCTTGTCGATAGAGCACCGGAGTTCGACAAGCAGACTTTCATTCTTAAATCAGCAATGAAGCTTGGCAACATAGAGCAAGCAAAACAACTCTGGCCCGAAATCGACTACGCACTGTACGACTATCACTGGAAGATTGAGCTGGCCCATCTGCACGAGAAGAAATCAGCGGACCAGATGAATGATATCTCTGGCGCCGATGCAGATGCTATCGCTGTTGCTGGTTTCATGAAACACGTCGATGCACTCGTTAGCGAGACTGAGCAGGGCGAGACCGGCGGCAACGAACCACAAACCGGGATACCCGAGGAGCACAGAACAGAGTCCATGACGATCAAAGTACG
>JBDNIG010000399.1:0-9256 GCA_041688415.1 Rhodopirellula sp.
CGGGGCGGGGGCGAGATACCGCTACTCTCTGAGTTGATGCGGAAGACTGCGGCAGAACGGGAACTTGCCGTGGGATCGAAATAACTCACCCGCCGCACAACCAACCGCCACTTCGCGACCACGCCCGCCTCCAGGCTCAGCAGCCCCAAGGCTGTCCCGTGGTTATTGAGCAGTTACGTCCGCATGTCGGTCCCGAACAGGTCAAAATTCAAAAACCAATCGGTACCGTAGAGCCAGAGCATGATGAATCCGCCCGACCAGGCGATCATGATGCCGCTGAAAACAAGCGAAGTCGTAATGACCGACTTGAACTGCATGTACAAGATCAAGAAGATGATCCCCAGCGCAAGTGGCAGCACGACCATCAACGTCTTTTGGGAGCGCAACTGGTTCTCGTAGTTGCCTGCAAAGGCATAGGGTAGGTCCGCTCGTGCTTGTTCCTTTTGTCGGCGAAGTTCAATGAGCTGTTCTTCGAGCCGATCGCCTTCGAGTTACGCTCGCGGAACGTCTTGTTGACTTCCACCGGTTTTGTGGCGAGCTTCGGAAACTGTGATTAGATCCTCAACGATTTCCTGGTTGTCGTCGACAATGCGAATGAGTTCATCGGCACGCCAGAGTTCGTAATAGGCCAATTGAACCGCCTCAATGATTTCACGTTCGGTGCGTGTGGCGTCGGCCATCGCCACTTGGACTTCGCGCGTCGCGACGGCACCGCGAGCATCAAGCTTCGTGGGCTAGGGGACTCTTTGCGTCATTGAAAACTGGTGGCCGATACGAAGTGCGAAGATCGAAATTAAGAAGGATCCTGGGGATCGCGAACCTTGTAACCGACGCCCCGCACGGTTTGCACCAATCCCGCGTGTGTGTCCAGCTTTTTACGAAGCGAGCTGACATGCACGTCAATCGTTCGCTCGGACACCAGTGTGTCCTCGCCGAGGGCCGCGTCGATCAATTCACCGCGGTCGAACACTCGCCCTGGTTGCCGCAGCAAGCACTCCAATAATCGAAACTCGCTGCGGGTGAGGTGAATCGGGGTCTCGTCGACGGTGACCCGATACCGTTCAGAATCCAGCGACACGCCTCCGTGTTCAATCAGCGGGTCCACCGTAGTTTCGGCATCGCGGCGACAGAGCGACTTGATTCGCTCCAGTAGAATCTTGACGCTGAACGGCTTGGTAACGTAATCGTCGGCACCGAGGGCGAAGCCGATCAATTGATCCGACTCCTCCGCCTTCGCCGTCAGCATCACAATTCGCGTGCTCCGTGTCGCGGAATCCGCACGGAGCTGGCGACATACCTCCAGCCCATCGAGCACGGGCAACATCAGATCCAGCACGATCACGTCGGGCCGTTTGAGCCGCGCCTGCGTCAATCCATCTTCACCATCGTGCGATACGATGACTTCGTAGCCCTCTCGCTGCAAGTTGTAGCCAATTACCTCGGCGAGTGAGCGATCGTCTTCAATAATCAGGACCGTGGTGCGTGCCATCTTTCGCTTCGTTGTGCTAGGTTCAATTGAGGATCAAGGTTTTCGAATCGATTAGGAGTGTGTCTGGTCAGATTGTCCCCGCCGACCGCTTGCCACAACGCGGCAGTGGCGAACGATTTCGCCATCGACGAGGTAAATGGCATCCTCAGCGAGGTTGGTCGCCAAATCGGCGATGCGTTCGAGGTGCCGGATCGCGGAAAAACAATGCAACGCCGGTGCCACCATCTGAGCGTCATTCTGCATCGTGTTCCGCAAGCTGGCGATCAGGTCGGCATTGAAGCGATCGACCTCGTCATCGCGCAGGATGACGTCTTTCGCCGCCACGGTATCCATGTTGATGAACGCATCCAAGGCACTGCGCAGCATATCGGTGACTTTCCACACCATCTCGTCGACGCCATCGGGAATACAAAAGCTGGGGTAGTCGGCCACACCGATCGCCCGCTGGGCAATGTTGACGGCCAAGTCCGCGATGCGTTCCAGGTCATTGTTGATTTTGATGATCGTCGCGATTCGTCGTAAATCGGTTGCCACCGGCTGGTGCAGGGCCAACACCTTGAGGCACTCCTCCTCGATCGCCACTTCTTCTGCGTCGACGCTCTCGTCGTCCCCAATGACCTGCTCGGCCAGATCGGCGCGGCATTCAATCAGCGAACGGGCGGCCAAGTCGATCATTTCCTCGACTTTGGCACCGAGCGATAAGATATCGCGATGCAAACTGGTGAGATCTCGGTCGAGATGTTTTGTCATCTTGGGTTATCCAAATTTTCCGGTCACGTAGTCTTCGGTTCGCCGTTCGTTCGGACGAGTAAAAATTTGATCCGTTGTGCCGAATTCCACCACGCGGCCTTGAAAGAAGAACGCGGTGTGATCGGACACGCGCGACGCCTGCTGCATGTTATGCGTGACGATCACAATGGTGTATTGTTGGCGAAGCTCGAAGATTAAATCCTCGATACTGCTCGTTGAAATCGGATCGAGTGCGGAGCAGGGTTCATCCATCAATAGAATTTCCGGACCGGTCGCGATCGTGCGGGCGATGCAAACACGTTGCTGTTGCCCACCGCTGAGGCCGAGGGCCGGTTTGCGAAGTCGATCTTTGACTTCGTCCCAGACTGCGGCCTTTCGCAGCGACCATTCAACGAGTTCATCGAGCTCGGTCCTCGAGATTTTCAAGTGCAACCGCGGCCCGTAGGCCACGTTGTCATAAATCGACTTGGGGAACGGATTGGGTTTTTGGAAGACGATCCCAATGCGTCGTCGGAGGTCAACGACATCGGTGTTTTTTGCGAGGACATTCAAATCATGCAGTGACAATGTACCTTCGGCGTGGGCGCTCGGGACAATGTCATTCATGCGGTTGATCCATCGCAGCAGCGTCGTTTTGCCACAACCGCTCGGCCCAATCAATCCGGTCACCTGATTGACCGGGATCCGCAGGGTGATGTCGTGCAAGGCCTGGTAGGCTCCGTAAAAGGCATTCAAGTTGCCGATGTGGATCGCGGTGGTTGTCCGTGATTGTGTGTCTGATGTTGCATCCGGTGTCGGTTCGACAGCTTCCGAATCTTTGTTGGCAGGCGTGGAAACAAGGGGGCGGTTGGAAAACGGACGTGGCATCTCGACTCGCTTCAGGACGGTGCGTTGCATGGAATCGCTCATGGGTTTAGTTCGGTGCTTTTTGAGTATGGCTGCGGATTAGGACCGCAATCAGGTTGAACGACATCAGGACCGTCAACAGTACAATGATGCCTGTCGCGGCGACGGCGTGAAATTCCGCTTGAGGCCGCGCCGCCCAGTTGAAGACCTGCAGCGGCATGACAGAAAAATCGTCCATTAAGTTTCCTGGATTCGATCTGATATAGACGATTCCACAAATGATCAGCACGGGTGCGGCTTCACCAATCGCGCGACTCATCGCCAGAATCGCGCCGGTCATGATCCCGCCGGTCGCCGACGGCAGCGTGACGTGCCAAACCGTCTGCCACGGCGTGGCACCCATCCCCAACGAACCCTCACGCAGCGAGTGGGGGACCGCCCGCAACGATTCTTGCGAGGCGATAATCACGATCGGCAGAACAACCAACATCAGCGTCAAACCACCGGTCAAAATGCCACGGCCCAGCGGGAAGCGAAAGTAGTACCAGGCTTTGTTACTGATTCTTCCCGCCTCGGCATCGTCGCGGAGCGTAACCGCGCGGACTGCGGGCGCTGGCGACAATCGTTCGCTGCCACCGATCACGCGGATCCGGGTCGACTCTCCCGAACTCGTCACGGCGGGCAGTCCCATTTTGAGAGGTGCCGGTGGGCTTGACTGATCGGCCGCTGGCACCAACAGGATCCGGTCACCCTCGCTGACATACTGGTCATAGTACGTGGCACCGATTTCGAAAGCTGGCTGACCCGAATCCCCCATCACCCCAAACATGTTCGCGAACGCGGTCAACCCGATGATGCCGTAGACCACTGAGGGAACCCCGGCGAGATTGCTGATGTTCAATTGCACGAAACCATGTAACCCAATCATGAGCCGCGTGCGTGGTTTGAATTCTTCAAGAAAAATCGCCGTTGCTACGCCAATCGGTAGCGCCAACGAAGCGCACACACCGCACACCCACATCGACCCCAGCAGTGCCGGACGAATCCCCGCCTGCGACGGCGTCGCACTGGGAGCCGAACTAATAAAATCCCAGTCCAGCCCCGACAAACCCTGGTAAAACACTGCGGCCAGAAGCAGCCCAAGGATCAAAACGGAGAGCAGCGCCGTCGCTTGACAAAATCGAACAAACCAGCGATCCAGACGATGCCGGGAACGCAGGCAACGATGGGCCCGTTGTTTGCCAGCGATGGGATGGGTGTCGTTCATTCGTAGGCCTCGCGAAACCGCTTGCGAAGCAAATTGCCGAGCACCGTCAACGAGAAGGTCATCACAAACAGCATCGCCGCCACCGCGTACATCGAGTAATACTGCATCCCCGCGTGGCTGGCGTCACCCAACGCCATCTGCACCATCCACCCGGTCATCGTTTGAATTTCATCGCGGGGGTCGAGCGTCATCCGCGCCGTCGCCCCAGCGGCGAGTGCCACGATCATCGTTTCACCAATCGCCCGAGCGATGGCGAGTAGGAACGCGGACACCAGCCCCGACATGGCCGCAGGCACCACGACTTTCGTAGCCACATCAAAACGGGTTCCACCGAGTCCGTAGGCGGCGTCTCGCAGGCTCCGGGGCACTGCGCTGAGCGCGTCCTCGGCCAACGAACACACCGTCGGCAAACACAGAATGCCCACCGCCAATCCCGCACTGAACGCATTGTAGACGTTGAACCCATCGTGCAAAAACTTCAACCCAGGCGTGATCACCGTCAACGCAAAGTAGCCATAAACCACCGTCGGAATCCCCGCTAAAATCTCCAACGTCGGTTTGAGTGTCGCACGCAGTCGTCGGGGCGCGTACTCGCTCATGTAAATCGCCGTCACCAAACCCAACGGTAACGCCACCGCCATCGCCACGGCGGTCACCAGCAACGTTCCACACACCAGCGGCCAGACCCCGATCTCACCGCTGAACATCGGCGACCAACTCGTCGATGCGAAGAAACCGTTTAGCGTGACGCCCTTGATCTCAAAGAAACGCACTGTCTCTCGAAACAAGACAAAGATGATCGTGAATGTGATCGCGATGGATAGCAACGCGCTGGCCAGCAACAACCCGCGGACCAAGCGATCACGCCACCGCACCGCCAGCGGCGAACGGCGACGCGAACGCTGGTGAACGATCTCCGTGATTTCGATCGGAGTTGATGAAATGGACATATGACCGACCTTGCTATTGGATACTCATCACGGATTCGGTTGTGTACAATTTTTTCAAGGGACCGGATTTCTTCTCCAAGTCATCTGTCAGATAATGCGTGCCGGTGATCCGCTCGTCGCAATGCAATCGCACGACCTTGCGGATCGCATCGGGGAGGGCGACGTAGTCGACTTTCTCGGCCAGCGTGGCCGCCTCGTCCAAATAAAACCGCAGGAACTGCTTCACCTCGGGACGCTTCATCGAGTCGGTCTTGACGTAAAGGAACAGCGGACGACTGAACGGGGCGTACTCGCCACTTTCGATTGTGTCGGCGGTGGGGGCGACCGGCTTGTTTGTATTTGGGTCCACGATTTTTACGGCCTTGATCTTGTCTCGATTGGCAAAGTAGTATGATGCGCCAAAGAAGCCGATCGCGCCCTTCTCACCCGCCACCCCGGTGACCAAGATATTGTCGTCCTCGCTGACAGACATGTCCGCGCGGGGGTGCTCGTGCTCGTTATCGGTCGCCACGACGTCGCCAAAGAAATAATCGAAGGTGCCCGAATCGGTGCCGGGCGCGTAGATCTTGATCGCCAGATCAGGCCATTTGGGATTAACATCCTTCCAGGTGGTCGCTCCACCCTCTCGCAGGAAAATCTTTTTCAGATCTTCAATCGTCAACTGCGTGACAAAGTCGTTTTCTTGGTTAATCACAATCGATAGTCCGTCATAGGCGATCGGCAGCTCGACAAAGGAAACTCCTTTCTCCCGGCACGCCTTGAACTCGGAGGCCTTGATAGGACGCGAGGCGTCGGCGATATCAATCTCGCCATTGGTGAAGCGTTCAAATCCGCCACCGGTCCCCGAGATCGCGACGGTCACCTTGACGTTCTTATAAATTTTCCCGAACGCTTCCGCCGCAGCCTCACTGATGGGTGCGACCGTGCTCGATCCATCGATTTCGATGCGACCTTGAATCTGTGTGAGTTCGCTGCCGCCATCGAGTCCAGGCAGCTCGGATTGATTCGACTCCCCTGCCGATTCACTCGCCGACCGGTTCGCTGAATCGCATCCCGTCGGTGCGAGCAAGACGAGGGTCATCGAGCACAATGCCCATGGCCCCGCGACAACAATGAATTGGCACCAAAATCTTGATAGCATTGCGAGGTAACTCCAAATCGTGGTTCGGTGGATCGGCCAGCGTTAAGTCCGCCGCCGTGTTGACGCAAATCGTACACCCCGAATATGAAGATTCAGTTAAGGGCAGGTGAAGAAGCGGAGAGATTCGCAAACCATCTAATTCCGTGCATCTCTTAATAGGACAGCGCAGGTTAGCAACGAAAACGTCACGATTTACAAGCCCGAAGATTTACAAGCCCGAAGCGCAAGCGAGTGATTTTTGTCGTAACCCGTTCACTCGCTTGCGCTTCGGGCTTGTATTTGCGGCTAACCTGCGCTGTCGAATTAAGCACGCGGCACGCGAACTCGAAAACAGCTCCCCTTGCCAAGTCGGCTCCGCAGGCTCACCGACCCTCCGAACGCTTGGCAGAGGTGCTTGACAATCGACAGTCCTAATCCGGTGCCACCCAGCTCTCGGGAGCGAGCCTTGTCCGCCCGATAAAAGCGTTCGAAAACCCGCGAGTGGTGTGCCGGTGCGATGCCGACGCCGCTGTCCTCCACCTCTAGGCAGACGCTGTCGCCCTCGTTCCACCAGCGAAGTGTGACCCGCCCGCCCTCGGGCGTGTACTTGATCGCGTTGCCCAACAAGTTATCCAAGATGGTGTTCAAGCCGTCTTCATCGGCCAAGGCAAAGGTCGCCATTTCCGGTCGCGCGACGATGACCTCAATTTCCTTTCGCTGGGCCGTTTTGGCGTGCTGCCGCACGCCCGCCCGCACCACCCGCTCGATGGCGACGCGGGTGATGTCGAAGACCTCGTCCCCCGCTTCGACCCGCGCGATCTGCAGCATGTCTAAAATCAGTTGATGCAAGCGTTCGGCTTGCTCCTCAATCCGCGCGACAAACAGAGAACTGTGCTCAGGATCGTCTATCGCGCCGAGACGCAACGTTTCCGCATACGCTTTGATCGAGGACAGTGGCGTCTTGAGTTCATGGGAGACGTTGGCGACAAAGTCGCGGCGAAGATTCTCCAAACGCCGCAGCTCGGTGATGTCGTGCAGTACCAAGACGACTCCGTGGGCGGGTTTACCGGGCAGGCAAGTGGCACGCACGGACAACGTTCGTCGCGTCTTGGCCGTCGATTCAAGTTCCGTTTGCACCGCCTTGCCGCGTTCCAAGCACTGTTGCACGACGTCGTGCAGGGTCCGGTTGCGGACCGATTCGAGCAGCGGCCGCCCGACTTCATCGGTCCCGGCGAAGGTAAAGAAAATTTTGCTGGCGTCGTTGGCCAACACGATCTTTTGGTCGGCATCGACCGCGATAATTCCCTCATCCATGCTGGCGAGCACCGTGGCCATTTGCTCGTTGTTGTCGCGTAGTTCGCGAAATCTCGCGGCCAGGTGGGCCTGCATCCGATTGAAAGCCTCCGCGAGCAGCCCGACTTCGTCGCGGCTGCGAATCGGCACGGGCGATTGATCGCCACCGCCTGCGATCGCCTGGGCACGCTGGGTCAATTCCGCCAACGGACGGATCACGCGGGCGACGATCGCGTAGGTAAGCGCCGTCGCCAGCGCCGCAAAAACAAGGGCCAACAGCCACAGGGATCGACTGACTACGGCAATGCGGGCCTGAATGGTCTCGAGTTCCACCGCGACCCGTACGAACGCCGGTGGGGCGACGGAGGTATTGATCGGAATCGCCAAGTAAAGCATGTCCGTTTGCAGCGTCGGGCTGGGACGCATCGCGACCCCTCGACCGAACTCGCTCGCGGCAATCAATTCGGGACGATTGGCGTGGTTGAGCATCGATTCGAAATCGCGATCCGAATCGGCCAGCACAAGCCCGTCCGCATCGACCAAGGTCAGCCGCAATCCAATCTCACCGGCCAGTTCATCAATCATCGATTGCAGTCTTTCCTGAGCACGCTGGCGAGACGAGGCGTCCGCATCGTCGTCGAGCAGCCTCGCCAACGGCCCCCGCACTTGGCTGCGCAGCATCACCGCAGTTGTTTCGAGCCGTTGTTCAACCTGCCGATTGATCTCTCGCCGCTGGGATGACACCACAATCCACAGGAACCCGATCGCGAGCGTCAGATGAAGCCCCACTGAAATCAGGAACAATTTCCAAAACAGACGGTGTGACCGCACAATCAATCTCCTGGTTTCACTCGGCCCCCCGCACCACGCGAGGCCCTTGTTTGATCCAATTTCAGCGGCGGGCAACGATCCCACAATCCCTTGTTTTTGACAAGCCAGCGGTCACCAAGTTCACACCGTCACAACTAAACACAATCTTCATCGGAGCCTGCGGCGTTTCTTCACATTGCCGCACTACAACTTGGCCCATTCAAAGCACGGCGATTGGAATTCGGTTTTTCACCGCCGTGCCTTCACCCCACTCTCATGGAGAGACTGCAATGCGTCTGTTTACAAAATCGCCCGCTGGCGATCGCCAACGAACCCCCCTGCGGCATGGTTTCACCCTGGTCGAATTACTGCCAGTGGCAATGTCACTGACGACCAGACACATCAAGAGACTTGGAAGTTAATGGCTCAACTGGTGCAGCGACCCGACTTCGTTTATGTCGCCGACTGCAAACTAGCGACGACAGACAACATGAACGAAATCGCCAGGCTCGGTGGGCGATTCATCACGGTGCTACCGGCGATTCGAAAAGAGGACAAACAATTCAGGACTAAACTCACGCAGCAGCCCGAGACAGTGTGTTGGGTAGATGCCCATCAGACCAGCAATGACGACGGCACACTACGAGACGTTTTCCGAGTTTGCCAAGACGAACAAGTCAGTAAAGAGGGCTATCGATTGCTTTGGTTTCATAGTCGCAACAAAGCTCAAA
>JBDNIG010000400.1:0-14059 GCA_041688415.1 Rhodopirellula sp.
CTTTGCTGGGGGAGAGGTCGAACGGAGCCTTTAGCGACGTTCGGGAGAGGGGGCGTCCGCGAGTGCGAGCCTCGTTTGAAACGGTTGGCCGGCCCCCTCCCTCGCATTCGCCTGAACGGCTCTGCTCGACCTCCCCCAACGTCGTCGGGAGAGGTAAAATGGAGCTGGCCAGTGGAACAAAAAGGGATGACAGAATAGTGGCGTCAACCCCAAAGGTTTAGCGGTCCAGGCTAGCGCCGTCGGCTCACAAAGTAGGTGGCATTAAGCCGGCGTCGTCGGCTCAGGGGCTGCGTCGTTTCTCAAAGCCGGCGAGGTCGAGCGTGTTGGCGACGTCGCGTGCGGTCAAGCCGCCCCGGCGGGCTTGCAAGATTCCGAACCGCATCACGCCCAGCCCCTCAACGCTATGCGCGTCGGTGTTGATGACGATCGGAATGCCCATCCGTCTGGCGGTGGCGAGGTGGATGTCGTTGAGATCCAGCCGTGCTGGATTGGCGTTGAGTTCGAGAAATGTGCCGTGCTGCCGGGCCGCCCGCATGACGGCGTCCATGTCGACATCGTAAGCTTCGCGGCGATTAATCAATCGTCCCGTCGGGTGCGCAACGCAATCGACGTGCGGGTTTTCAATGGCGCCGAGGATGCGATCGGTGATCTGATCTCGGGGTTGCTTTTGACCGAAATGCACGCTCGCCAATACCCAATCGGCTTGGCTGAGCACCTCGTCAGGTAGATCCATCCCGCCCGCTTCGAGAATATCGCACTCGATGCCACGGAGAATCGACAATCGCCCCTCGTATTCGGCGCGCACCTCGTCGACGATCTTCCATTGTTCGAGCAGTTGATCACCGGAGAGCCCGCGAGCCACGTTGACGCGTTGGCTGTGGTCGGTAATCGCGATGTACTGCAAGCCACGCTCGATCGCGGCATCGGCCATTTCGCGGATCGTATGTTGGCCATCGGTGGCGGACGTATGCATGTGCAGGTCGCCACGAATGTCATCGAGTTCGATCAGGTCGGGCAACTCATCTTTCTCAGCCCACGCAAACTCCTGTCGATCTTCCCGCAACTCCGGTGCAAATACTGGTAATCCAATCGCAGCGTAGACCTCCTCTTCGGTGGCACCGGCGACGCGAGATTCATCCTCGATATCAAAGACGCCGTATTCATTGATTTTCAGTCCGCGTTCCTTGGCGATCCGGCGGACGTGAATATTGTGGGCTTGGCTACCGGTGAAGTACTGCAGGGCGGCGCCGAATTGTTCGGCATCGACCAAACGCATGTCGACTTGGAATGCTTTGGCGAGCCGAATGGAGATTTTCGTGTCGCCGCGGGCGATCGTGGAGACGCGGCCCGGATAGGCTTCGAAATGATCCATGGTGGCTGTTCGGTCGCTCGCCACGGCCAGCAAATCCAAATCGCCGACGGTTTCGCGACCGCGGCGGTAGCTGCCCGCCCACCGCATGTCCTCGACGTCAGCACAATTCCGCATGTGTTCGCTGAGATCGTGCACGATGTTGTCTGCCGTGGCCCAATAGATTCGCTCGGAAGCGGCTTTGGCGATGGCGAGTCCGTCGAGGATGGCGCTCTCGGTTTTCTTACCGAAGCCTTTGATCGCCGCGACTTTCCCAGCATGGCAGGCTGTCGCCAAGTCGTCGAGCGAGTTCAGGTCGAGTTCCGCGTGCAGTTTGCTGGCCTTTTTTGCGCCCAGTCCAGGGATGCGGGCCATCGCGATCACAACGTCGGGGACCGCTTTGCGCAGGTCGGCCAATTGCGGCAACGATCCGGTCTGAAGTAGCGTGTGGATCTTTTCAGCGAGTGTTTTGCCGATGCCAGTCAGGCTCGCGAGATCACGATCGGGGTCCGCTGCGATTTGCGATACGGGCTCATCGAGATCACGTATCGCCCGGGCACCGTTTTGGTAAGCGCGGATGCGAAATGGATTTTCGCCACGGAACTCGAGCAGTTCGGCGAGTTCTTCGAAAACGGCCGCGATCGCGGAATTGTCCATCGGGAGGCGTCCTGGAAGTGAAAGGAGACTGGGGCCGAGAGAATCGGGTAGACTGAAAGCCCAAATCGGAGCATTTGAAAAGGATAGGCTTCTCAATGGATTTTAACACATGACAGCAATTCCTCGTCGACGTCGCGAACGTCCTGTCGGTCGCCAAGTTTCTGAAGCGGCGGGGCAATACGCTCGCGAAACGTCCGGCCCGTCGTCACCCACGCTGGTGGGTCGATCCTCCGTGACTGCGCCGGCAATTCGCCCACGTGATCCGGTGGCACTCACTGGGCTCGCGATTTGGATTCGACAACACCAACCGACCCGCGAAAAAATTCATGCCGAGCAGGCGCGCATCCACGCCGAGATGTTGCAACTAAGCCGTGCGATCGATCAACCAAACTTTCGCCGTGTCGGGCGTGACGACTTGGTGCGATTGATTCACTTGATGGACGAAGCGTTTTTCGGGTCACGCGTATTGCCCATCGCCAAAGCGGAGGGGCTTGATTTCAAGTTCTCTTCGCGAATGACCAGCGCCGCCGGGAAACTCGTCACCCGCTATTCCCGTGGCCACAAGAACGCGCCGCGAACATTTGAATTGATCTTGTCGTCAACGTTGCTGTTTCAAACCTTTGAAGACGTCAGTCGCCCCGTGACGGTGACCGGACGCAAGTGTCGGGATCGCCTCGAAGCGATGCAACGCGTCGCCGAGCACGAAATGACCCACTTAATCGAAATGCTGATCTGGAATACCGGCAACTGTTCTCAATCTCGATTCCAGGGAATCGCGAACTCCTTCTTCGCGCACACCGACTATCAACATGACCTGATCACGCAGCGCGAACGAGCCGCAGCGAAGTTCAATATTCGCGTTGGCGATACCGTGTACTTTGATAGCAACGGGACGAGCGTCGTGGGTCGTGTGAACCGTATCACGCGCCGTGCAACCGTGCTGGTGTCGGATCCTACGGGGGAACAATTTAGCGACGGTGGACGGTACACTCGTTGGTACGTGCCGCTGGAAAAATTGCGACCCGTTTCTTGATGGTGAGCAAACCGCAAACGGTGTGGTCTCGCGTATCGAAGCGTCTCCATGGAGCGTCTTCAACGCAAGTCACGATCTTGGTCATGGCACGGCTTCAATGCGTCGGTGGTTGTGCGGCGGAGACCAACCGCTCGATCGCCACCAGTCGCCTAGCACTCTCGGTGCCAAGTCGATCCATGGAGCGTAGGTACGCTCGCTCTTCTTGCAACCACGCGACAAAGTCACTCGTCCAAGCTCGAACCAGGTGTGGCCCAAATAACATCGCGGCTTCTTGATCGAGTCCCACGTAGGCCACGTCGCGGTGCGGTTCCTGCGTGGCCGGTTCCGTGTCTGATCTCTGGAAACGCAGGACGACAAACCGTCGATGCGTCGCGAGCTTGGCGGCTCTCAATCGTTTGGCAGGCCCCACAACCAGAGTTTCGGCGCAGAGGTCATAGCGGTGATGCATCGCCCAGCGACGAACGACCTCGGGTTTGCAGTTGGGCTGCACAATAATCGTATCTGGAATGCGTTTCGGATGCGTCGCGAGAATTCCCGCGATCGCGGCACCGCCCATCCCACACACGCTCAAACCGTCCGCTTCGCGTTCGGCGAGTCCTGCCAAGCCGTCTGCCAAACGAACTTCAGCGGACAATCCAGCGAGGGTTCGGCGGGAATTCTCCCATGGGCACGATTTGTTCTCGATAGCGATGCCGCGTTGGATTCGGCCGGATTTCAGCAACGCTTTGAGCAAATGACCGTGGTCCGAACCAATGTCAGCATGGGTGCGCCAGCAAACTTGACGGGCGACAACCCGGAGTCGTTCATCGAGATGGGGCACGATTATTGTCAGGTTACGTGGATGAGATCATCCGTGGGGCTGACGCCCACGGCTAAATGCGGTCACCGCTTCGCGATTACGTGTTCATCAATGCGGTATGAGAATGGTTACCACTGCACCTCAAAAGCGTGTCGAATCCCCAAGGATGGAGCAACCCGGTTTGATCCAACGACGTTCTGGCGAATTCGTAACCTATCCACTTACGCGCAACCATTCTCCACCCACTGCACGGTCGCGTCCCAGTCCGATCCAACTGGGGCCAACCGGCAGATCCAGGCAAGTGAACTCAGCCGCTCACAAACGATGCCAGGATCAAAAACTCCCGTCGAATCATGCCCGGACTGCTGCGCCACCGCGATCGCGTGCAGTGCTTGGTAGTGCAGTTCGGCGGCATCGAGTAGTTCGGAGGTACTGCGCAAACGAGCTTGTTCGACGATTTCAGTGTCAGGGATATCGATCATCAAGCGAGTGACGGCGGTGAGATCCGCACGTTCATCCGGCCATGGCAAGTCAAACTGCATTCCCAAGGCCCATTGCAGCGTCGCCAAGGCTTCATATCGCCATATCAACGAGGACGCAGCGTTCGCAAATTCGGCTTGTTCATCTCCCGAGTCTGCGTGCGGGGGCGGGCAATGCTCAAAGAAAGAGCGTTCTTGCGGTGACATCGCTGCGTAGCCCAGCGGGCACCGCGCCCGCATCCGCTGCACGTCGAGCGGTTGGCCGCTGAGGATTGATTCGGCGCGGGTCGCAACGAGAAACAACGCCAGCGCGCGGCGGGCCACGTCGGCCGGTAGGATCAACGCGATCTCGTCTTCACCCCGTACCGGCAGGATACCCTCGACTGGGTCGGCCAGGCGATTGCGAAGGATCATGGCGGCTTCGCTCTGCCGACGGCGCGCGTCGACTGGAAACGGGATTACGGCGAGCGGATCAGGGTCGCTGCCCCGAGCGTCGGCGAGTAACCGACCGGCCGGATCGAGGACGCGGCGATCTGGAGTGACCCAAATCACGTTGGCCTGCCACCCCCATGACTGACACTGCGCCGGTTCCACGTCGCTGTCGCCGTCAACGCTGAGCACGTGTTTGCAGCGAAGCAGATAATCGCAGATGGGTCGTGAAATAGGTAGGCTGTCACGCGGCGACTCGGATAGCCATTGCAACATTTCGATGACGTGACTACGAGCTTCGTTTGGGCTCAGTCCGTGCGGTGGTGTCGGCAAAGTCACCAACGTTGAGAAAGCTCGTGCCCGTTTCAGTACGCTAGGAACAATTGCAGGCAACCGTTCGACACTTTCGCTCAACCGACGCCCCATTTTTCTTGGAACCAAGCCACACGGTCGGCGCGTCGGGGACTGTAGTTCGCAGTCGGCTTGAACTTCTCTCGCTTCAGAAAACTAACCATCGAAGCGGCTGGCACCTGCGCATGTTGGGTGATCGCATCGGTGGTTTCGGCGTCGGGTTTCCAGTTGTACAGGATCGCCTTTTCTCGCTCAAACCACTCATCGAGGTACTGTGCGTCGGTTGAACTGACCACCACATGTTCGTATTCTTTCTTGCACAAGAACCCGAGCATGCGACCGGCCATTTCGCGGGTCCGTGCTTGATCGCCCTCGCAGGTTGCCGATGCAACGTTCCACACGGAGGTAAAACCATGCTCGTCGACGTCGTCTTTACTGTACTGAAGCGTGACTTCGGGTACGACTACTTTCGGTTTTGCTTCTTCGGTCGGCTCGGTGGTCATATCGTCTGAGAACACTCATCGAGGGGAAGGTGCGAGGGATTCGAAAGCTAATTAGACGCAAAAAACGTCTCGGCGAGAAGCCCCCGCCCAAACTCAGCTTGGCATTTTCACGCCGAAGGGGCATAATCTGGCGATGTTGAGGTCACTTTGGGCACCAACACGGCACGCGGCCCCCACGGATTTGGCAATCACGCCGATGGCAAGGAAAAGGATATCCCAACGGCGACCCATCCTCGGTCCGGCTAGCGATCCATCGCCAGCGGACGGACGTGGCTTCGGCATCAATCCACTTGACCCGTATACCGTCGACGGCGCCTCAGTAGCCGCGACAGGTAGTCGCCCCAGCGAGATGATTGGCGGGGATTCTCGCACCGAGCTTCGCGAGCGAGTGCAGGAATTTTGCCCACCAGTGCCCGGTGTTTACGGGATGTTTGATCGCACGGGCGAGTTGATCTACGTCGGCAAGAGCGGCTCGCTGCGGAATCGCCTGCTGAGCTATTTCGGACAATCGGCGGCGGGCGAGAAAGCGGGTCGGATCATCGAAAACGCCCGGGCAATCCAGTGGGAAACGCAGCCCAGCGATTTTGCGGCCCAACTCCGCGAGCTGGAATTGATTCGCCGCTTCATCCCGCGATTCAACGTGCAGGGCGTGCCCCAGCGGCAACGACCCGTGTACTTGTGCTTGGGACGTAAACCAGCCGAGACCTTTTTTATTGCGAATTCACCGCCAACGAGTGATCTCGTCGCCGTGGAAGGCCCGTTCTACGGTGCCGGGCGGATGGGACGAGTCGTCGACGCACTCAATAAGACATTCCGCCTACGGGATTGCAGCAACCAAATCAACTTCGTGTATGCGGACCAATTGTCGCTGTTCGATCTGCAGCCGCGAGCGGGCTGTCTGCGGCTGGAAATCGGTACCTGTTTGGGTCCGTGCGCCGCCGCCTGCACCCGCCAGGAATACCTCCGCCGCGTCAACGAAGCCGAGAGTTTCCTCGATGGGTTCAATGACGAGCCGATTATCGCGACCCAAGAAATCATGGAAACCGCGGCCGACAATCGCCAATACGAACTCGCTGCACGGGCTCGCGACACCCTGAGATCGCTCAACTATGCCCAAAAGAAGCTCGGGCATTTGGCCGAGGCCCGCGAGCACTACTCGTTCATTTACGCCGCAACCGGATACGACGGACGCGCGATCTGGTACCTCATCCGGCGAGGCGAAGTCGTCGATGTTGCCGCCGCTCCCACGGATTCAACCGCGTATCGAAACCTCAAGGCACAGCTGAACGAGTGGTCAACCCGGCTGACAGCCCGCCACACGCGCACCGTGTCGGACTACCCCTACACCGTTTCAGTGGTCGCGTCGTGGTTCCGTAAACACCGCACGGAATTAAAACAAACCTTCGCCCCCCAATCAGCAGGGCGCAAATACCGGCACCTCTCCCGATTCGCGGTGGGCTAATGCAACCATCCATCCCGCCACGAAGCTCATCGCAACTGGCCCGCAGGGATGAATTGCCCTCCGATTTCGTCAGTGCCATGTTTTGGTGATTCCTGCACCGATCTGCACGATTTTTCGAGAGGTGTATCAAAGCTGCCATGCCTGTGCGTGCGATCGGCGAGTGCCCAACGTCTAGCCACCGCCATCGCGTCGGGCCGAGCGTTTCCAAATGAAGCCGTCCAGGACGTAGTGGGTGATCTGGGGGACGGCGAGAAGCGGAGCCAACCACATGCCGCTGGCGAGTAGATCGCCGTGAGTTCCGGAGCCAGATTCACTATAGAAACCCGCCCAGCCAAAGAGCCAGGACTGATCGTGTGATAGGCCGCAGTCCCAGAATAGTTCTTCGGCGTAAGCTAGCATCCAAATCGCACCGAGGAATAGCGAGACTCGCCCCACCGTGGTTTGCCAACGCGGCGCCGTCGTTGTTCCGCCGCGATGCCAGCGAAACCAGTAGATCAGCACCATGTAAGGGATACCGTGGATGATCACGTTGGTGACGGTGAAGGCGTAGTCGGAATTGAGCGAAATGATGCCGATATACCAACAGAGCGCCGTCGTGATCACGACGATGTCTTTCCCGGGATTCCATGCGCCCCGCGCGATGCCGCGGCCGAGCGACCGGGCCGCGTACAAAATCAACGCTGCCCAGTAAATCGGTTCGAGGATCGTCGCAGTTATCGGTGGTAGCGTGATGAAGTCGCCCGCGGTGAACCAACTGAAGTTGCGGGGCAGGTGAGCGTGCCAATGCACCAGCGGATAAATGGTGGCGAGGTAAATCGTGGCCGCATCGATCCACCATCCCAGCGGTTCGTGATCGTTCTCTCGCGATCGATACAGAGCCACCCATCCATACTGTTGACGAATGAAGTGAAAGACGGCGAGGTAGGCCAACAAACTCCAAAATAAAGCCACACTTTCACTGTAAATGGCCATGCCGACGAGAAACGCCAATACCGGCGTGAGCGCGTACAACCAAGGCCGACGGCGCAGCTCCACGGGATCGAAATAGACGCGAAACCCAGTGGCGTAGACGTGCGCGACGTCAATCAGCAAGATCGCAGCGATCCAGGTCCATCCCGGTGTGTCATCGTGCAGGATTCCCAGCGCCGCGCCGATGGGCAACATTGCTAAGGCGAGCACCGCGCTGCCGCCGAAGGTGAGCAGGTCGATTCCCGGTGAGAACAACGCGGGAAATCGGGTGGGCGATCGTAACGCAGTAATGGATCGCAAATGAGCGTCAGAACGTGACATGATCGAAGAGGGTTAGGGATCGCAGGCAGGCCAAAGGATCACATTCCCATCGCGTCCTGCCGTCATCATCAGTGTCCCGTCGTCATTGAAGTCGATCGCGGTGACGCCGTCGGAGTGTCTGACGAGTTCAAGCAGTTCGCGTCCGGTGGGGCGAATTTGATCTTCCGGGACCGCGTCGCCATCTGCGGTCGCCGGGGTAAATTGTGGGTCCCAAACTCGAACGCTGCGGTCTTGCGAAGCCGTGAATAGACGCAGGGTCGATTGATCTGGTTGAGAATCAGTGCTCGTCGCTTCCGACGGGCGGCGCCGTCGGTCGACAATGGACGCGGTCCCGATCAGGGCAATGCCGCGAATGGCTTCGGCGTGTCCTTGAAAAATAGCGTCCGGTGGAGCATTGGGGACTCGTGGCTTCGACAGATCCCACATCCGCGCCAATTGGTCGTGCCCTCCCGCGGCGACGAACCGGCCGTCGCGCGAAAAGCAACCGACGAAGATACGGCCAACATCCGGCTCCGAAAACAAAACTCGCCGGCCTCCTTCGGCGAGGTCATGCAAAACGACGCGTCCGCGATCGGTCGTCGAGAGCAGCCCGCGGCCATCGGGCGAAATCGTCAGCGACAACGCAATGCCCACATCATCCACCTCCCCAGTCGAGGAAATCGATTCGAGTTGTTTGAAGACACCGGAATCGCGATGGAACAACCAACGCCGGATCGCACCATCGTCGCCACCGGTAAAAAATTCGTTCGGTGCAGTTTCGCCTGCGAACGCGATCGAACGGACGGCACCCTCGTGAGGCGCTTCGAGTTTGCCAATCGCGACGCCGGTGTGGGCATCCCAGGCTTTCAAGCTGCGACTGCCCGTCAGCACGATCGCTCCATCGGGCGAGACCGCTGCCACGCTGATGGAGCCATGGATGCGGTAGCTGACCTCGAGACTGCGTGACGCCGTGTTCCAGCGATACGCTGAATTCCCGTGCAGCGTGATCAGTTCATCATCCTCGACGGGGATGGCCGATGAGACATCGCCGAGGCGAGTGGGCAGCCCCAGTACAGTTTCTCGGGTGGACTGGCTGACGTCCGCATTCACGCGATAGCGTTCGACGCGGCTGGCGGCATCTCCAACCGGATTGATTGCCACGAACGCGTGATCGCCTGATGCGTCAATGGATACCGAAGCGATCCCCGGACGGCCGCCCGATCGCGTGTGGTCGTCCGATTTCACATCTTGCGTCACAAGTGTTTGATGTGAGGCGGCCACATTTTTGGTCGGCAGTTGCCAGAATACGGCGTGATGTACCGTCGAGTCCACCTTTTGCAACTCCGACGAGGTCACCGCACGGCGTCCGTCATCGGAGAGATCCACGCGCGTGACCACTCCATCATGACCCAAGCGATCGGTAAATTTTCGGGAGCTGAGGTCAAGCCGCGAGAGCTGCTCATCATCGGCCGCGATCCAAACGCTGCCGCCCTCGGGCGTGAACGCGGCGTCGTTGATCCGCGTCCCGAGCAAGAGATCAATCGGTTCGCCGACCGGTTCACCACTCGCGGCGTCCCACAGGAGAATGCGTCCGGCTCGGTCGGCAGTCAATGCTCGTTTCCCATCGGCGGAGATGGCCGCGGCGGTGACCGCCTCCTCATGTCCGGCGAGCCGGTGCTCCGCAGACGCGGTCGACGTCCGGGGATCGAATCGCCACAGCATCGCGCGTGTTTCAGGCGAGCTTGATCCGGTGACAATCACGCGGGCGTCGGCGGAAACGGCGAGCACCTGGTTCAGCCCCGTGTCGGGGATCGTTCCCAGTTCCGTACCACGTTCGAGATTCCAAATGCGGACCACCGCATCGGCACCGCCAATAAAAAGTCGGTTCGCGGCGCGATTGACGCGCATCGACATGGCTCGAAACTCACTTCCTTCGTCGAGGGAGATCACCGGCGACGGCTGCGTGCTCGGTGAATTGCTTTCATTCACAGCTACGTTGCCGGTTGCCATTTCGGCGGCAGTTTTGAGTTGCAGCGTGCGCGGATCGATTGTCAGTACTTGGGCGGTACGATCGCGACTCGCCGTGACAACGTGTTGACCGTCGGCGGAAAATACGGCTGATGAAATGGCATCATCGTGAACGTGAGTGCGGACGGGATCGTGACGAAGCAGCGTCGCGCAAAATCCACTTGGGTTGCCATCGATGTTCGCATGCTCGACCAACTCAAACGCACCGCCTTGGTGATTGAAATCGCGCCCCATCACGTGAGCCGACTCGACGCCCGACCGCCAGAGGCGAATCGAATCATCCTCGCCGACCGAGAGCACCTCATCGCCATTGTCTGAGAGAAAATCAGCGTCCGTGACGGCGCCGCCATGACCGCGCAGCGTCCGTCGCAGGCTAACTTGCGGATTCGCTGTTGAGGATACTTCCGATTCGACTTGCCACAGATGAATCAGGTAATCATCGCCACAAGTGAGTAGGGTCTGGCCATCGCCGGAAAATCGGATCTCGCGCACATTGGAACGATGTGCTGGGGCGGGCTGCGACGTTTCCGCAGACTTATCGACGTCCAAATCTGGATTGCTCAGTAGAGTGAATTTCACGGAAGTTGAATCGACTCCCGTGCGACGGTTGGTTTCATTTTCACGTTTCGGTTTTGGTTTCGAGGTGACAGCGTTTTTAACCGCCTGTTGGACCAAACTTTCCATGTCCCGCCTGTGAATCTGTGCCACCGGCCACAGCATGACGATACCCTCGATGTCTCCGGAGGCAGCGAGCTCGCCATCGGGCGAAATCGCAACGCTCGTCAAGGGGCTGGAGTGTGCGGCAAAAACACCTCGCCGCTCAGCACGCAGTTTTTCACCGGCGCGAACGTCCCACACCACAACTTGACCGAGCCCTTTTTCGGCAACGGCAGCTGCGATCTGAAACCCATCGGAGGTGACGCAGCAGGCGAGGTCCACAACGGGGGCGATGTGCCAGAGGATTTGTTCCGCAGTCGCATCTTGAATATTCCAGATTCGGACCGTGAGATCGTCCGATGCGGAGACCAAGAATTCGTTGCCGATCATTTCGATGGCGGTCACGCGACTGTGATGCCCCTCCAGACGTCGAAGTGACGGTTCGACCAGCTCCGCGGTGTCACTGAGCGAATGGGGATCGAACAACAGAATATCGCCTTGTTCGGTGCCCACCGCGGCGAGCGTGTCATCGTCGGCGATGGCGAGGCAGGATGCGTGCTCGTTGCCCGGCAGTTGCATCGGACGCGGGGTATCGATCACGAGTGGCTGATCCGAGGTTGCCGCAACGCTGATCGCTGAGAGAGTGCCGTCATCGAATCGGATCAACGCGGGGATGCCGGCATCCGGTTTGTTGGGGTGGCGGGCAATCGCGAGCCCGCCCACACCGGTCACCGTAGTTATTGATGCGGTGGACTGATTGGCGAGTGAGGAGAGATAGCGAAGCTCCCACGGAATCGCGGTCGGATCTCGCTGGTCGACCAAGTCGTTGATCAGTCGTCTCGCTTCGGTAAATTCATTGCGATCGATGCGTGCCTTGGCGAGACCGACGCCAGAAACGTAGGCCTCGTATTCGGATTTGGATTGAGCAATCTTCGCCCGCTTCGCGTTGTCGAGGGCCTCCGCAGCATTTTGCCTGGCGATGTCGGCATTTTTGTCGGCCCGCAATTTCTGGTCGATCGCCTCCACGGCCTTGGCATCGGCAAGCAGCGTCTGCCGTTTGGCGATCCCGGCTTGGTAGAGAGCGTTCTCGGTACTGCGGCCCGCTTCGGCCCGAGCCTGATTGATGACGAAGATCGCAACCGAACCGCCAATCAAGATGAACGCGAGCAACGCGACCGCCGCTTTTTTGAGTACCGCGAATCGTGACTCGCGTTGACGTCGTTGCTCAATGGCCGACTTCAATTTCTCGATTAGTTCAGCGTGACCTGGATTCTGCTCGTCGAGCAGTGATAAGCCAAGATCAAAATCCTCGTTCTGATAGGCCGCTTCGGCGTGTGCGAACTTGGTTCGGTGGAGTCCGTCACGGGCCGCTTCGTTGCCAGACCATAATGCGATGGCTTCCTCGAACCCGAACTGAGCACGAGTGAACCGGGTATAAGACTTTTCTTCTCCGGCGAGTTGTAGGTCTTCGCTCGCCCGCGTGACCAGCGCGATGCTCTCGGCATGTGAGCGATATTTTCGAATCGCATCTTGCAACGCCTTCGTATCGACGTACCGATCGGCAGGGTTCATGGCCATCGCTTTGAGTGCGATGTTCATCAGTTCGCCCTGATACTTGGTATCGAACGGACGAATCTCATTGCTCGCGACGGCCCGTAAACACTGGCTCACGCTGGCCGCGTGGTGCGGCGGCTTCCCCGTGATGATCATGAACAGCGTCGCGCCAAGCAAATAAATATCCGCCGCGGGGCCAATCCTTTCGAGCGGTCCCGTCGCCATCTCTGGCGACATCATCGAGGGTGTGCCGCCGAGTCCCGTCGCGGGCGTGATCGAGTCGAGCTTTTCGAATTCGGGCTTGGCCAGGGCGATCCCCCAGTCCATCACCATCACGACACCGAAATCACCCAGCATGACGTTTTCAGGTTTAATGTCGCGGTGCACCACGCCGCGCGTGTGGGCGTAGCCGATCGCATCGGCCACCTTGATCAGTATCTCAAGGTTCTCGTCACGTGTTTTTTCATCGATAACATCCGACCAAGGCGTGCCAATCACACGCTTCATGGAATAGAACAGCGTGCTGTCACCGGTCAATGCAACGTCGTGAATCGGTACGATGTTGGGATGGTCGAGATCACCGGTGACCACGGCTTCGGTTAAGAACTGTTGCCGTCGGCCCTGTTCGACCGATTCAAGCTGGCCCTGCTGAGCGAGCGTCTTGCGTTTGGATTCATCGAGTGGCCGGATCACCTTGACCGCGATCAGTCGATCGAGAGATCCCTGACGGGCAACGAATACGTTGCCCATGCCGCCGCGTCCGAGTAACCGCACGAGTCGGTAATCAGCGGCCTCGTTATCATCATGGATTTGCGTCGCGACCGTTTGACTGCGCAGTTGTAATCGCGTTTCGACGATCGTCCGGTCGATCGCCGGCGGTTGTACGGTCGATTCACTCGGCGATGTGAATTCGGCCGAAATGTCGGCCCAGTACTTCGCTTCGGCAGCCGACAAGGCACGGGGGTTGATGGTTTGGTCGAGGTTGGAATCCTCGAGTACCGAACGGCTTTCGCCGTCGTGGCCGTCCAGCGGGATCTCCAGGTCGCGGGACGAATCAGTGGTGGACTCGATCGTCGCGTCTGGATCAAACGCACCCGCCGCTTCGACGGTCGCGTGGGGATCGAAGTCGCTCGTTTGCTCAATCGTAGCATCCGCGTCGAAGTCGCGATCAACGTCGAGCGTGGCATCAGGATCAAAGCGATCCGTTGCCGCGAGCGTGGCATTGGGATCGAATGTGGCATCGGGATCGAGCCCGTCAGTTTCCTCGATGGTCGCATTCGGATCGTAGTGATCGGTTTGCTCGACAGTGGCGTTTGGATCGGCGTCAGCGGTTAGATCCGTGGTTGCGTCTGCGTCGAACTTTTCCGTTTTTCCGCTGGCGTGCGTCTCGAACGCGCCCGTTTCTTCGATCGTCGCGTCCGCGTCGAAATCAGGAATGTCGTTGATCGTGGCATCCGGGTCTTGATCCGGCACGTCTTTATCGCGGTCCA
>JBDNIG010000401.1:0-8070 GCA_041688415.1 Rhodopirellula sp.
AATGTTCGTGGACGTGATCTTGCCAGCTTCGTCGGCGATGCTCAGACCGCAGTGGAGGCGAAAGTGAAACTCCCTACCGGATACCGGGTCGTCTGGGGCGGTCAATTCAAAAATTTGCAAGAAGCGAACCGTCGACTGATGATCGCGGTGCCGGTTGCCTTGTTCTTGATTTTCTCGCTGCTCTACATGGCGTTCCACTCGGTGCGTCTCGGACTGCTGATTTTTCTCAATGTTCCTATGGCTGCGACGGGTGGCATCCTGTTGCTGTGGGTACGTGACATGCCGTTTTCGATTTCCGCAGGCGTCGGCTTCATCGCTTTGTTCGGGATCGCGGTCATGAATGGTGTCGTTCTCGTTGAACACATCCGCGACTTGCGAAAGCGTCGCGAAACATCCGTCACCGCAGTTTTCGACGGAGCAATGGACCGGCTGCGCCCCGTACTCATGACGGCAACCACGGACGCCCTGGGATTCCTTCCCATGGCTATCTCGACCAGTGCCGGGGCCGAAGTCCAACGCCCACTTGCCACTGTGGTCATCGGCGGTGTGTTGACGTCCAGCTTGCTCACGCTATTGGTCCTACCGGCACTCTACCGATGGTTTGAAGGCGAGACGGAAACTGAAACGCACGCCTGATCGGGCACTCATGTGATTTTAAAGTTGACTTCGTATACTACTCTCGTTGCGGCAATGGCTGGCAACTCGAAAGTGGCGAAACGGATCCGAAACGCTATCTACACCACGGATCAGAAATCGCAGCTAATTCAACAAGCATCCGATTTATTGAAACCGGGTGGTGTAATGGCCGCATGGAAACCTTTCATATCCTAAGTCGATCGACCGCAAACACGCGGGGATTTGTCAATGAACTCAGAATCACTTGTTTCTCGACTCCACCAGCATCGCATGTGGAGTAATCAGCGTCTGTTGAACTCGGCGAGACAACTGACGCACGAACAGTTGCACCAACCAATGTCGATCGGACAAGGATCAGTGTGGAGAACCCTGACGCATCTCTTGGCGGCTGAGTATGTTTGGTTGGAAGCACTGTTAGGAAATGAGAAACCTTCGATGCCGGGAGATGCACTCGACAAGCTGCCGGGCAACCAGCAGTCAGCCGGTGCGATCGAATCGCTGGGTGAATTGTGTGATCGATGGAGCGAAATCGACCTGCGTTGGGCGAAATATCTTGAGCAGATCACCGCTGATTCGCTCGACGAATCAATTTACAAAACCAGTATAAGTTCAGGCAAGGGGAAGCGTTACGCGACGATGCAGGCGGATGTACTACTGCATTTGTGTACGCACGCTCAGTACACAGGTGCGCAACTCGTGAACATGCTGCGTCAACTCGAAGTCGAAGATTTGCCAGATCTTATGTTGATCACGATGGCACGAAGTGAGAACGGGTCGATTGATGGATGAAATCTGGCTTTGGGCACTTCTTATCGCCGCCACGCTCGCCGCGTCTTGTCTGTCCGCCGTGACTGGTTTTGGGGGTGCTGCGATATTGCTGCCTATTTTGGTTGTGGCTTTTGGCGTTCGTGACGCCATTCCAATCTTGGCTGTGGCACAATTGATTGGCAATGGAAGCCGAGTATGGTTCAACCACAGCGAGATTCACTATCCGGTTGTCAAGTGGTTCCTCGTCGGGTCAGTTCCGGCGGCAATATTCGGTGGATTCTTGTTTGCCTCCGCTCCGCTCTCGACACTAACTCGGTTGCTTGGTGTGTTCTTGATTGCGATTGTCATTGCTAAACATATCGCCACGGGTAAACTGCCGAAGATGCGCTTGCGATGGTTCGCACCACTGGGTGCAATAAGCAGTTTTATCTCTGCGCTGATCGGAACCGCTGGTCCGTTGATTGCTCCTTTTTTCCTGGCTTTCGGTTTGGTCAAAGGAGCGTATATCGGTACGGAAGCACTCTCTGCCTTGCTCATGCACGCCAGCAAACTGATTGCCTACGGCGGTGGCGACGCACTTTCCTTACGAGCGATTTACATCGGAATGATGCTGGGGCCAATGTTGATTGTCGGGACATATCTCGGCAAGCGATTGGTAAACCACCTGCCGGAACGATTCTTCAAGTGCATTGTCGACATCGCCATTGTCGTGGTTGGACTGGCCTTTCTGGTTGGCGGTCAGTAGTAGATTTTGAATAGGCAATATGCCACACCTACGAACGTTAATAGCCAAACTCCAACGATAACCATGGCGACAATCCAATTTGTCTTTCGGAAATCGCTCTCGTGTACAGCGCGACTGCGGCAATCTTCCATTACTTCGGATGGGATCAGACGCCGAGCAATTAGAATCCCCACGGGTAGCAAGATCAGATCATCCAGGTATCCCACCACGGGAATCGGATCGGGGATTAAGTCGATCGGACTCATCGCGTACGCGACAACGAGTCCGGCGAGGAGTTTGGCGTACCAGGGCGTTCGCGGATCTCGGTATGCCAAATAGAGAGCAAGCATCTCACTTTTCAGTAGACGTGCCCATTCCCTCAAACGGCTGAAACTACCCATTTTCCGACGGCCCACGATCGTATGGCAGGGTCATCGAGACAGTGGTTCCGATACCGCGTCGACTGTCAATCGCCACTTCACCGCCGTGCAGTTCCGCGACACTGCGAACGATCGCGAGTCCCAGACCCGATCCGCCCGTCACGCTCGATCGATCTTTCTCAACTCGATAAAAACGGTCAAATATATGTGGCAGGTCGGCACTCGGGATACCGCTGCCGTTGTCCGCTACTTCGATCCGTAGCATGTGCTCGTTCGAAATCGCGGAGACCGCAATTGTACCGCCGTGCAAAGTATGATTGAGAGCATTCTCAATCAGATTTCCGATCGCCCTTTGCAGCAGAGGACGGTTTGCCTGAATGATCAAATCCGTAGGTGATTGGACAACCCACTCGACGCCCTTCTCGGTCATCAACACATCGTAGAACTCACGCAGTCGATCGAGCTCAGATGTCAGATTGATCGGCTCGCGTGTTAACTCCGCCTCAGGAGATTCAGCGCGAGCCAGCAACAGGAGACTATCGATGATCCGCGATAGGCGTACCGTTTCTTCAAGGTTGGACGCGAGAGTCTCACGGTATTCGTCGACACTTCGCGTTCTACTCAATGCAACTTCGCCTTCCCCACGTATGTTGTTGACTGGGGTGCGCAACTCATGGGCAATGTCCCCCGAAAAGCGAGACAGCCTTTCAAACGATTCCTGCAACCGATCGAGCATTTCATTGAACGTACCGGCGAGCGCTGCTAGCTCTGCTGGGAATTTCCCTGACTCGATTCGCTCGTGCAGCGTTGTCAGGCGAATGCGACGTGCTGTATCCGCGATCTCTTTGATCGGACGTATTCCTCGATGCGCAATCCAGTAGGCTGCCAGGATGCTCGCCAGAATAGCAATCACAATCACTGCCAATAAGGTGTTCTTGTACGCTTGAATCAACGCATATTGCTGCACGCGATCCAATGCGATTTGGATAGTCCTTCCGTCACCATTTGATCGCTCGTCATATCCTGCCGCCAACAAGCGAAAGGGCGCTCCATCGACAGCCTCCCTATCAACACCATCGGAATCTTCATCGCTCCTAGCCGGTTTGGGAAACAGGCCGACAGGCAGTCGTTCGCTCATGCCGGGCGTTTCGATTAAGATAGCGCGTTGTTGGTCCAGCAACCGAACATAGACGCGAGCGTAGCGACGGGCCGCCGCCTCGATTTCAATCTCCTGACGAATCGCATCGTTTTGCTCGCCATTTTCTGCCAGCAGGTCGCGAAGGATGTGGACTTCGTCGATCAAGAACTGATCGTCTTGTCGATCCAAATGGGAAATCAACGCCCAGTAAAGCAAGCCCGTCGCCGCGATCACGATCAAGCACGTGGAACTGGCATACCATAAGGTTAAACGCCCAGCTAACGACAATCGCGTCTTTGGCCTACTCTGCTCGTTCATCCGATCGTTCCTCCAGCACGTAGCCGACGCCGCGTACGGTGTGAATCAGTCTGGCATCGAACGGGTCGTCAATCTTGGATCGCAGGCGTCGGACGTGGACATCTACAACGTTGGTCTCACTGTCGAAATTCATATCCCAAACTTGTTCAGCAATCATGGTCCGTGAAAGCACTTCGCCGTGACGACGTGCCAATAGCGACAGTAATGAAAATTCCTTCGGAGTCAAGTTCAGTCGCGTCGATCCTCGACTCGCACGATGCCGGATCAAGTCCAACGTCAGGTCGGCAACGGTCACCCGTTCGGTCTGTCGTAGCGGACCGCGACGCAGCAACGTTCGGATGCGGGCCAGCAATTCCGAAAATGCGAACGGCTTGATCAGATAGTCATCCGCCCCGAGTTCCAGCCCGCGAACTCTCGACGGAACATCGTCACACGCTGTCAACATCAAGATCGGAGTCTGCCGACCGTCGCCCCGCAGTCGCGATAGGATTTGCCAACCATCCTGCCCCGGTAACATGACGTCCAAAACAATGGCGTCGTACTGACCAGTCCAGGCCTGATCCAGGCCATCGGTCCCAGTATCGGCCACATCCACGACAAATCCGTTTTCCGAAAATCCTTTTTGCAGGTATGCCGCCGTCTTCGGCTCGTCTTCGACAATTAACAGTTTCATTTTTTTTCCAACCAGTATAGAACCTGCCAATTGATCATGACATGACGACCGAATGACAATTCCGTCATGTTGGGATAACTGATCGTCGGTACACAAATCGACCAGGTTAATGCCGCAATTTCGTATACTCGAACGCTCAGCGATTACCGCGCTCATTGCTTAGCAGTCGCAATCCGTTGGCGATCACCAAAAGCGACGCTCCCATGTCGGCGGCAATGGCTGCCCACAGTGATGCGTGACCTGCCAACGTGAGGACGACGAACACGACCTTGATTCCAAGGGCAAAGAAGATGTTTTGGCGAATGATGCTGAGTGTGCGTCGGGAGTGATGGATCAGCCACGGGAGTTTCGATAGGTCGTCGGACATTAGAGCTATGTCGGCGGTTTCAATCGCGGCGTCGCTCCCGGCAGCCCCCATTGCAATGCCGAGCGACGCGCGGGCGAGTGCTGGCGCGTCGTTGACGCCGTCGCCGATCATCGCAACGTGTTCGTATTTTCGTACCAGCGTCTCGACTGCCGCGACTTTGTCTTCGGGAAGAAGTTCCGCATTAACCTCGTCAATGCCAGCTTCTTTCGCGATCGCCTTGGCGGTGCCTTCGTTGTCACCCGTCAGCATGACAAGGTGTTCGATACCGGCGGCGTGAAGCTGCTCGATCGCTTCGCGAGACTCTTCGCGGATCGCGTCAGCTAAGGCGATGAATCCACAAACGTGCGTGTCATTTCCAATGACGACAACGGTACGTCCGGCATCTTGCACTGACTTGAGCTGTTCGTGAATTTCGGGAGTTTCCCGTCCGCGTTGTTCTAAATAGCGATGCGAGCCGAGCCAATAGGTTTTCCCATCAATGCTACCGGTCGCTCCCTTTCCTTGGATCGTTTCAAAATGCTCGACGGGAAGGATCGCGATGCCTCGCTGCTTGGCTTCGTCGACAATGGCGCGGGCGAGCGGATGGTTGCTGTTGATTTCCAACGCGGCCGCACGTGACAACAACTCGGCCTCGTCATGACCGTTCATGGGTACGACATCCACGACATTGGGTGTTCCTTGAGTCAGCGTGCCGGTCTTGTCCATTGCAATGGCTTTCAATCGGGCTGGCAATTCGATGAACACGCCGCCTTTGATCAACACCCCGTTGCGAGCGGCGGCGGCGAGCGCGGCGACGACACTGACCGGTGTCGAAATGACCAACGCACAAGGGCAAGCGATCACCAACAACACCAACGATCGATACAACCAATCTGACCAATTGCCTGCTAGCGCCAGTGGCGGAATGAGGAACGTGAGTAACGCCAGTACCATCACCAAAGGCGTGTAAATGGCAGCAAACCTCTCGACCCATTTCTCAGACGGAGCACGTTTGGAATTGGCATCACCGACCATCTCGATGATCCGCGCAAGGGTCGTGTCGTCGGCCGCCTTGGTGCTTTCCATTTCCAGCAATCCATCACCGTTAATCGTTCCGGCAAAGACTTCGTCTCCGATGTCCTTCTCAACTGGGATGCTCTCGCCGGTGATCGGAGCTTGGTCAACGCCGCTGGCTCCCTTAATCACCCGCCCATCGAGTGGGATTTTCTCGCCAGGACGGATGATGAGCACCGATCCGACCGGCACGTCGTCTGGCGGCACGTTCTGGATCTCACCGGACTCATCACGCAAGTGAGCAATCGGAGGGGACAGATCCATCAGCGAGGCGATCGCACGCCGCGCCCGTCCGATGCTCCATGATTCCAATAGCAACGAGAGCGAAAATAGAAAAGCGACCGTCGCACCCTCGAACCATTCACCAATCCCGATCGCCCCCAGCACCGCCACCGACATCAATAGGTTCATATCCGGCCGCAGCGTGACAACTGACCGCCATGCTTTTGGCAATACTAGATACAAACCTGCAAAGATGCCGAGCAGGTAGCAAACAATCGCGATAGGGGAGACCGCGTCAACCGATGTCGGCCAGAACGATTCGACAACCAACCCGGTCAGTCCCATCACACCGCTTGCGGCGGTGAAGATTGCTCGTTGATGCTGCTGCTTCGATGATCGATCACTGGCCTCGCTTGACCGATCACCCCGCTGCTCCGCGCTCAATCCCGTTCGTTGGATTGCCGCCAATACCTCAGCGGACGTGACATCCGTCTGCGACAAATCGACCGAGAGTTTGCCGTTGAGAACGTCAAAGCCCAGCCGTTCGTCGCTGCCCAGTAGCGGAACGAGTTCACGTTTCAACAACGAAACTTCTTCGGCACAATCCATTCCGTGAATGCGAAGTGAAAGCACGTTTTCATTCATTTATGGTTAATCTGTATTATTCAGGTCCAAGGAAATGATGATTGTTACTTGGTTGAAACAATCCATCGGGAAGGCAGCGGCCTCCAGTGCTGAACATGCGCGGATGGGACGGCGATACGGGGAAGTGGAAAAAGTGGCTGGGGGCGAGCGTTCTCGCGGGCTGGCAAAGCGCGCCCTTCATGCCCCCAGCCACAACGATCCAATGGCCGATACTCCTATTTGGGCTGTGGAGGTTTTCGGCCCGTCTTGGCTTCGTAAGTTGCAGCAAATTTATCGAACCGCGCCGGTCCACAAATGAAACACTGCGATTCGGGGCGATCGTGCTCATCACACCAGTCGCCAGCATCCTTGAATGTCGACACCAACGTCTTGTCACACTGGGCACATTCCTCTTCAGGCACGCCGTGCTTGACACACCACCATCCACCGTGACTCAGATCCACATTCGTTGCCGCGACGGGATCTGCGGCACCTTCGCTGGTGACTTGGTCTTTGTTGCATCCACTCAATCCGAACGCCATGACGGCGACGGCAGCGAGCGAGACACCTTTGAAGCTAGTCATCCAATTCATCATCATCGTCATTGTAAAATACTCCTTCGGCATGGCCGAACTCAAGTTAGACCGACACCGTGTCAGACGCGCGTCTGAATTCCGGCTCGATCGGTTCGTCAGGGTCGAGACGACGACCGCCATCGTCTCCATCATCATCTTCTGCATCAGCATCACCGTGCAGTTTTTCCACTGGCATATTGAAGACAACGTAGAGCACTCGCAGTACGAGCAAGCTCATCACCATCGCGCTACACACGCCGCCAATGACCACCGTTGCCAGTGGTCGTTGAACTTCCGCGCCCATCCCGGTGCTGAACGCCATCGGGACGAAGCCGAGACTGGCCACCAGCGTCGTCATCAATATCGGACGCAATCGCGTCATCGCGGCTTCCTCGACAGCTTCATCAAGCGACCGACCTTTTCGCCGCAATTGGCGTATCGTCGATACCAGTAGCATGTCGTCGAGGACCGCGACACCGGATAACGCGATGAAGCCGACGGCCGCCGAAATTGAGAATGGCATGTCACGAATCCACAGGGCGAGAACGCCGCCGATCCACGCGAATGGGACACCGGTGAATACACGTATCGA